>JBQCJB010000119.1:0-3210 GCA_051953155.1 Aureliella sp.
GTCGGCTATTCACGGAGGTGCGCGAGAAGCGCGGTCTGGTCTACTCGGTGTTCGCAACCTGTTTTTCGCTAGCCGGGCAGGGGAGCGTTCTGTGTTACGCGGGCACGACCACCAACCGCGCCGAAGAAACGCTGCAAGTGCTGCTGGAAACGATTCAGTCGCTGGGCGAAGGAGTCACCGAAGACGAATTGGCGCGGTTGAAAGTCCGCATCAAGAGCGCGCTGGTCATGGAGCAGGAAAGTTCGGCGGCTCGCAGCCATCAGATCGCCGGCGATTTTTTCCATCTAGGCCGCGTGCCGACGCGCGACGAGGTCTTGCACGAGATCGATTCGCTCTCCTGCCAGTCGTTGCTGGATCACTTTATCGCCCACCGCCCCAAGAGCTATTCGTTGGTCACGGTCGGCTCGCAACCGTTGGAGTTTCCAAGTGGAATTGTTGACGCATAAATCGCAGGGTGGCGCCGAGATCATCGCCATGTGCGATCCGGAAGCGTTCACCACTTCAGTGGGTTGGTTCGTCGACACCGGGGCGCGCGACGAGGCACCTGAAATCGCGGGCATCAGCCACTTCCTCGAGCACATGGTCTTCAAAGGCACCAAGCGTCGCACAGCCGAACAGGTCAACAGCGAACTGGATCACTTGGGCGCTCAGTCCAACGCGTACACGTCCGAGGAGTCGACGGTCTTCCACGCCTGCGTGCTGCCGGAGTGTCAGGAGCGGGCGGTCGACCTGCTGACCGACATCATGCACCCGAGCCTGCGCGAGGACGACTTTGAAACCGAACGCCAGGTCATCCTGGAAGAGATCGCCATGTACGACGACCAGCCGCCCTACGGGGCGATGGAACGCGCCATGGAACTGTTCTTTGGTGAACATTCGCTCGGCCGCCGCGTGCTGGGAACTGCGGAAACGGTTTCCGAAATGACGATCGACCAGATGTTCGCTTACCACAAGCAGCGGTATACGCTCGACAACATGTTTCTGGTCGCGAGCGGCAAGGTCGATTTTGAACAACTGGTCGAGCAGACCGAATCGCTGGTCTCCGGCTGGCGTGGGCGATCGACGCCGCGACAAGTCATGACGCCGAAATTCACGGCCACCGAATCGATCATCGAGCGACCGGCGACTCACCAGCAGTACACGATCAAGATTTGGCCAGGCGTCGGCTGCAACGATCCGCAGCGGTACGCCTTGCGACTGCTAGCCAGCGTGATCGCGGACGAATCGGGCAGCCGCCTGTTTTGGGAACTGATCGACACGGGCCTGGCCGAAACGGCCGCGCTCTGGCCCCAGTTCTTCCACGAGTGCGGCTGCATCGTCGGTTATCTGTGCTGCGCGCCGGAGGATACCGGCGGCAACCTGGGGACGATCGAGCGCGTGCTGCAACAGGTCATCGAGCATGGCATCACGCAGCGCGAACTCGATCTGGCGCGCAACAAGATCGTTTCCGCCCTCATTCTTTCCGATGAACGGCCCAGTAACCGCTTGTTCGCGCTCGGGCAATCGTGGCTCTCCCGCCGGCGCTACGATCCGCTGGATGCCGTCCTGGCGCGGTACGCCGCCGTGACGCCGCATGAACTACAAGCCGTCGCCGAACTGACGCTCGCCCAGACGCCGACGACCGTCCAAGTCGTCAACGTCGACTGAGCCACGCGCAGGCAGCTCATCTCGACCGGCAGCCGCTCACGGACGGACGAATCGCAAGTGGCGGTGCCAATGCTCTTCGTCGAGCTTCGGAAAATCGGTGCGGAAGTGGACGCCGCGCGATTCGGTCCGAGCCAGGGCAGCTTGGGCCATCAGCTGGGCAACCGTGATCATGTTCTGCAGTTCCCAGCCCGCTTCGGATAGAAAGCTGTACGGAAGCACGTAGCGACTGAAGGCCTGGATTGAGCTCAAGGCTTCCTCGAGCCGGTCGGCGCGCCGCTGCACGCCTACCAGCCGCCACATCAGGCTTTGCAGCGAGTTGCGGATATCGGAGATGTCGAGCGCGACGGTGTGATTCTTTTCAGGCGGATGGGCCAGATTGGGAACGCGAAAATCGTCCGGGGTGGCGAGCGCTCGCTCGCTGGCCAGGCGGCCGATCCGTGCGCCGAAGACCAGCCCCTCGAGCAAACTATTGGAGGCCAGGCGGTTGGCGCCGTGCAAACCGGAACTGGTCACTTCACCGGCTGCCCACAGACCATCGACGCTGGTGCGGCCTTCGACGTCGACGACGACGCCCCCGATCATGTAGTGGGCACCAGGGCGCACCGGGATCGGATCGCGGGTGATGTCGAGATCAAACTTCTGGCAGGCTTGAGCGAACCCGGGAAACTCAGCTCGAACTTTGGCCGGATCCAAATGCCCGAGCGACAGATACACGCAAGCGTGCTGCGTCTTGTCCATTTGAGCCACGATGGCCTGGCTGACCACGTCGCGCGGAGCCAGTTCCATCCGGGCGTCGTAGTTGGCCATGAAGCGTTCGCCGTGGACGTCGATCAAGTGCGCGCCGGCCCCGCGTATGGCCTCGGTCACCAGCGTGCGCGAACTGCCGGCGATGTACAGCACGGTTGGATGGAACTGCATGAATTCCATATCCCGCATTTCTGCTCCCGCGCGGTACGCCAGCGCATGGCCATCGCCGGTCGCGACGCGCGGATTGGTCGATTCGCGATAGATCTGGCCGCAACCACCGCTGCACAGAATGGTTTGCTTGGCCCACAAGAGAAACAATTGGCCGTCGTCTCGAGCGACGATCGCGCCGCGGCACACGCCATCTTCAGTCAGCAGGTCGATGGTGAATGCTTGTTCCCAGATGGAAACGTTGGGGCGGGCTCGGGTATGCACGATGACGGCCCGCATGACTTCCCGACCGGTGGCATCGCCCAGAGCGTGCACGATGCGCTGGTGCGAGTGGCCTCCCTCGCGGCCGAGCATTAGTTCGCCGTCGTGCTCATCGAAGCGAGTGCCCCACTGGATCAGCTCGGCGACGCGCTGCGGGGCTTCGCGCACGACCAGATCGACGATGGCTGGATCGCACAGACTGCCACCGGCCGTCAGCGTGTCGCGCACGTGGTCCTCGAAACGGTCCTCGGGATCCCAAACGCTCGCGATGCCTCCTTGCGCGTAGTTGCTGTTGCTCTCCTGCACCGCATCCTTGGTCACGACGACGCATCGCGCGGCTGGATCGACCTCATTGGCAGCCCGCAGGCCGGCCAGTCCGCCGCCGAT
>JBQCJB010000120.1:0-3475 GCA_051953155.1 Aureliella sp.
CACGTCAGCAACCAGCGCGGTTGTGAGACGGGCCACGGTCTGGCACTGACGCCCAACTCGACGCGTAACGCGGTCACTCAGGGTGGCAGCAGCTTGTACTTCGGCTTCGAGTCGCCGGGGGCCAACGGCGTCAATTTCAGCAACGTCACCGATCCGACGATCCGCAATAGCTACGACTTCCCAGGCGGAGCCGCAGGCGCGCTTGAAAGCCAGACGTTCGATTTGTCGGGCATGTCGGCTGGCGACTTGCCGACGTTGTACTTCAACTACCGCTTTGAAACCGAGAACGCCGGCGCGGCCTTGCCTTTGGGGCAGAACCAGGCGGACTACATGCGGGACGCTCTGCGCGTCTACGTCTCGGGTGAGGACGGACAGTGGCTGTTGGCTGCGACGAACAACTCCACGCGGGCTGGCACCAGCGGCGATGATGAATTCGATCCGCCGGTCTCGGGTAACCCGGACGTTCAAGAGCTGTTCGACAACAACGGCCAATGGCGGCAGGCTCGCGTTCCGCTGGACGCGTTTGCCGGTCAGAAGAATGTCAAGCTGCGGATTGAATTCTCTTCAGCGGGCGGCTTTGGATTCGGCATGCAGGGAGGTAAGGGGCCGCAGTTGCGTTTGATCAGCGGTGATCGCCTCTCGGACGGTCAGACGCTAACCATTGGTGGTCGAGATTTCGAAATCGAGATGGGCCCGTCGCTGTCGATGCCTGCCGGCAGTTCGATCAATGATGGCGACAGCGTCACGATCGAAGGCGTGACCTATGTGTTCACCGATGGAAGTGGCCCACCGGTCGTCAGCCCGAATATCGCCGTCCCCTTCACCGCATCGCAATCGGCCGAGCAAGTAGCCGCAAGTCTATTGGCAGCCATTCAATCGGCCGTGCGTCCGCAGCCTGCCGTTACCGTGGCCGCGGCGGAACAGAACGACACGCTGACCACAGCGACGATCGGTTCGCTGACAGGCGATTCGGCGGTGATCACCGTCACCGGCAGCATTGGAGACAATCCGGGACTGTCCGACCCGACCGCCGACGTCGACCTGGTACGGTTGGATCTGGCGCGCGGCACGACCGTCTCGGCCCAGGTCAATGCACTCTCGCTGGGAAGCGCGCTGGATAGCTACTTGAGAGTTTTCGATAGCCAGGGAGTCCAGCTGGCGTTCAACGACAATCGCTTTGGCTCGACCGATAGCCAGATCAGCTTCACAGCGCCCGCCGACGGCACGTATTACTTCGGCGTCAGCGGTTCGGGCAATTCCGCCTACCGACCGGCGGTGTTCGGCACAGGTTCTGGCGCCAGCTCCGGCGCTTACGAACTGGTGCTGGACGTGCTGCGGCAGGTCGATGCGCAACAGTCCGGTGGCCGCATCCAACTGGAAGGTGCTGCCGACGTGAGCGTCTCGCCCGGCGCGTTCTTCCTGTTGCAAGGCAGCCAGGGGACCAGCGCCGAACCGATCTATGTCAATGTCGGCATGACCGCCAACGAAGTCGGCCAAGCGGTTCAGCAGACGCTGGCCCAGCTCTATGCCGGCGGAACGACGACCGCCTTCCCGCTCCGCGGCGACACGCTCGATTTGACTGGTATGGTTCAGTACGACTCATTCGACTTTTTGACCGGCCTGCCCGCGCCGTCGCTCAGTCAACTGAACCCGGGGCCGTTCGGCGCAACGACGAACTTCGTCGGCGATGCGTTCGGTGCCTTCAACGAGTCGACCGATTTTTCGGGCAACCGAAACAATGCCAACCCGGGAGCTCTCCGCGCCCAGAACAACGACTTCGATGGAGTCTATCTGGACGACTTCATCATCGGACTGGCTGGCCGTGGCGAAATGGTCTTGAGCGCCCCGAGCAACGATACGACGTTCATTCGCGATCCGCAGCTCAGCCAAACGCTGCCGATCAAGGCCAACCCAGAGGTGCTGGTCGGTCCTTACCAGGTCGAGATCCGGGGTGGCACCGAGTACGGTGTGCCGCTGCTAGACGGTTTCCCCCAGACGCTGGAGTTGACGGATGCTCTCAGCCTCCAGGAGCGGCTGGCCCGCGGCACGTCGATCAATTTCAACGATGCTGGCCAACTATCGGCGGGCACGACGTTCACCATCAGCGACGGCACGCGGACGCTGACGTTCGAACTAGACAACACCGACGATGCGTTCGGCACCCAGCCAGGCAACGTGCCGGTGCCCTTCAGCAATGCAGCCTTCGACTTTGAAACCGGTACGCTCAAGAGTGAATCGGCTCAAACGATCGCCGCCCGCGTTCGCGACATCATCAATTCGGCAGCCGTTCAGTCGGTGCTGGAAATCAAGGCGGTCCTGATTAACAGCGATACGCTCGGCGCTTCCAGCAGCACGGTGGTCTTGATCGGCGACGCCAGCGTGAACATCCCGCAGAGCCTCGGTCAGGTTACGATTTCCAAGGGCGACGGCGATTCCAATCGCCAGCGCGAGCAGGGGCAAATCGTCGTGAAAGGAGCCAAGGTCAGCAATTCGCTCGGCTACGGTGTTCGCATCGACGCAGGCGGACGCGATGCCAACGGCGACCCGATCGCCGGAACGCCTCGCAACTTGTTGACGGTCAATACCAACCGCCTGGCCACCGGGGCTGTCGTCATGAACAGCCAGATGGTCGGCAACCTGGCGGGCGGTATCTCGGTCTCGGGCGAGCCAGTCACGACCGGCGTGGCAGCACCTGTGCCCTATGCTCGGTTGATCAACAACACGATCGTCGGCACGGTGGGTGGCCCTGCCGGTGCCGGGCGGCAGTATGCCGATGCGGTCGCCAGCTATGTGCCGGGCCTCAACGGACGTTCGCCCGATAAGGGCTTCGATGATCCGGCTGCGGCGCTGAACGATCCCGACTACTCCGGCAACGGCGAACCCACCGGCTCGCAAGGTGCGGTCAGCCTCGGTGATGGCGGCCAGTTGGTGGTTGAATTCACCAACAATCTGCTGCAGGCCGACGGTAGCGGCACTCCCGACCTGACGGTCGTCGAAGTCGGCACTCCGGAACTGTATGCGGTCGAAATTTCTCCCGACGGCGTGCAGTACGCTCGAGTCGCCGTCGGCACGGGCACCGTCAGCGCGAACGTCGAAGGCTTCTTCCAAAACCAGCCGTTGCGTTTTGTCCGGATTGTCGATCTGAACTCCAACACCGGTTCGTTTGCTGCCGCGGGGGCGGATATCGACGCGGTGATCGCCACCAGCGGCACCAGCGCCGAGACCGGCATTCGGGTCAGCTCGAACGCTTCGCCGACGATCATGAACAACATCGTCGCCGATCTCCCGATCGGCCTGAGCGTCGATGCGTCCAGTTCATCGACCGTCGTCGGCGGCATGGTCTACCATCGCAACACCGCCAACACCGGCGGCGTGGCTACGCTGGGCCAGTTCCCGATGGTGCCGGACAGCACCAAGGACATTTTTGTTGACGCCGCCAACGGGAATTTGTATCCCGCTGCCGGTGCCCCGATCA
>JBQCJB010000121.1:0-4003 GCA_051953155.1 Aureliella sp.
CGTCGCTGATCAGCGCCAGCATCAAACACATATCCAGCCGCTCGAGCAACTCGCTGGCCAGCCAGGCTGCCATCAACGGCCGCGCATCTCCGAAGGCGCGCGGCAGTCCGACCGCTCCCGCCCCGCGCCACGACTGATGCATGCCGCGCTGCGCCAGCAGCAGGGCCAGAGCTTGGCTAACGACAAACAGAATGCAAATCGACTGGAGGTCGCGGACGCCTGCGGCCAGGGCGACGACCAGCAGCAGCGGAAACGCGGCCGCGGCCAGGATGCGTCCCTGGTTATAGCGATTGAGTTCGCGCTGCCCGTGATCGACCGCTTGCACCGCCAGACGAATTTGTTGCAGTGGCAGTGAGAAGGCGCACCAGCAGGCCAGCGGCAGTACCCACCGAAACTCGGCCCGGATGAACACCGCATCCAGCGCCAGACAAGCGACCAGCGAAATCAGTCCGGCGACCAGTCCGTAGCGCGCGGCGCTGCGCCGCAGCGGTCCGTTCTCGGCCCCGCGGGCTGCGTAGCCAGCGAACAACTCCGGCGCGCCCAGCAACCCGACGTACAGCAGCGTCTGCGGAAAAAGCACGGCTGCAGCGAACGCGCCGCGCATCTCGGGGCCCAGGATGCGGGCCAGCAGGATGCCCTGCACCGCGAAAAAAGCGAACGCGCCTAGCGATGCGGCGAGGGTCGCCAGCGGACCGAGCATGCGGCTCCACGGCAGCGAAGACCAAACGGGCCGAAAGCGTTCCGGCTGTTCAGCGGGCAGCGATGACACTTGGCGTTAGTGACCTACTCGGCCAAGGATGACCGCTGAAAAAGTATGGACGATCAGCTTGGTGTCCAACCACAGATTGCGGGCTCGGGCATAACGCAAATCCAGCCGCATCCATTCAGCGAAGCTCATCTTCCGCGACTTGGCCAGTTGCCAGTAACAGGTCAAACCGGGCTTGGTGTTCATGCGAGCGCGCTGCCAACCGACGCATTGCTCGGCCTCGGCGACCGGCAGCGGACGCGGCCCGACCAGCGACATGTCGCCGGCCAGCACGTTGAACAATTGAGGCAGCTCGTCCAGGCCGGTCGACCGCAGCAGATAGCCGAATCGCGTGATTCGCGGATCGCGACGCATCTTGAAAGCCGGTCCGTCGCGCTCGTTGCGTTCTAGCAAAGCCGCTTTGAGCTCTTCGGCATTGGCGACCATCGTCCGCAGTTTATATATCTTGAAACGCCGACCGAGATACCCGACGCGCTCCTGAGCGAAGAAGGCCGGTCCGGGACTCGTGCAGCGAATGACGAGCGCGGCGACTGCGATCAGCGGCAGGGCCACGACCAGACCCGCGCAGGCGCCCAGCACATCCAGGGAGCGTTTCCAAAGCGGATAGCTTGGCACGCAAAGCGCGATCGGTAGCGACGACGCTTTGGCCGCCGCTCCCTTGGCCGTCACGCCTTTGCTCGATGGCTCAGCCGCTGTCTGTTGGCCGCCCAACTCGGCGCCTGGGTCGCGCTCGCGCTGGCCGCTGCTGCGACTGGGCCGGTCGGGATACACGAAGGCTTCTCCTTCGACCGGCAGCTTGGCCGCGCCGGCCAAGCGGAGGATGTCCGACAGAACGAACTGTGTACCCTCGTCATCGGTGGCCGGCAGCATCACGCCGATGCGGCCGTAATTGAGGTGTCCCTTCTCGTCGGTCTCGCGCAGGCGGCGATGCAGGAGCTTGGCCAGTTGCATGGTCGTGTGCCGCACGTCGCGCATGTCGACGACGCGGAGGATGATTAGTCCAAAGACGCTCTCATGGCGATCGGCGCGCGTGCGTTCCTTGGCCAAGACGCGCTGCAGCTCGCGCTGGCTCAACAGTAGTGGCGTCCAAGTCGTACGGCGCGTCCATTTCTTTTCCGTCTTGCGGCGTAGCCAACTGATCATGGTGCAGTCACTGAATGGGGTGGTCGAGCTGTGGAATCGGGGCGCAGAAAGTCGGGGCGGCCGGTGGCTATTCAGAGGAAGCGCGTGGTTCGGACGCGCCCGCGCGCCCGCACGCTGCGCACCGGCAGCCGGCGAGAATCAACCGATGTTCGGCGCTCGGGCAGGCAGGAAGCGAGCGCTCGTATCGCACAGAACTTGGAAATTGCCGGACGACAGATGCGTCGGTAGGCGGCCCATGGTGGCTTGCTTTCACGGAAGGAAGTTCGTCTCGAGACCAGCAATGTCGGGCGGTGGGGTTGCCGTCGTCCGTCTGCACGTTGCGCTCCAACCACGACCAAAGTCGGAAGGCACCGCGATGCTGTTGCGTTCATGACCGCACTCCTCGAGAGCCGAGCGGCGGCGTCCGGTGCCGAAGTTCTCAGGCTCGAGCCAGAACGAAAGGTAACGGCCTCAGCGGCTGGTCTAGCGGTCCCTTTCCAAAGTAACTGAAGGCCGCCCATTTGCCAGCCACTTCCGCGCATGCGGCGAAACTTGCCTAAACTTCCCCGGCGATCCAGCCGGCAAAGTTTTCAAAGCGCGGCGAGTAGCATAGCGTGAAAAGCCAAAGCAGTGAACGGGCGGCGTCCCATCCGCCCCAGACTTTGGCCAAGAATTCACACCCACAAGTCTGTCAGGCGCTCGGCAGCGAACCGAGCTCGCGCATCACCATTTGCACGTCGGCCCAGACCAGTTTTTTGGCATCCGGGGTGCGTAGTAAATAGGCGGGATGGTAAGTCACCAAAACCTTCGCCCCGTGGAACTGATGGAATCGCCCGCGCAGCCGGCCGACCGGTTCGGTGGTGTCGAGAACCGAGCGCACGGCGACCGCGCCCAGCAAGATGATGAACTCCGGCTGCAGCAACTCCAGCTGCGCAAGCGCGTAGGGGCGGCAGTTCTCGACCTCCTCGGGCAAGGGGGTCCGGTTTTGGGGCGGCCGGCATTTGAGCGAGTTCATGATGTACACTTCCTCGCGCGACAGCCGCATGGCACGGATAATGTCGGTCAGCAGTTTCCCGGCCGCGCCGACGAATGGCCGACCCAGCCGATCCTCGTCGGCTCCGGGCGCCTCGCCATAAAAGCACACTCGCGGTCGCAGGTTCCCCTCGCCGAGAACGGTTTGACGTCGATAACAGACCAGCTCATCGCACTTGCGACAGGCCCGTACTTGCTGGTCGATCTCCGACATCCGGCTCTGCCGCTCTTCGAGGCTGAAGGCCGGCAACTGCCAAAGGCCGACCGGCGGAGTTTGAGTCGGAAGCGTTGTTGGCTGCACCGCCAGCGGGGCCGCCGCCGCCGGAGATGCCGCTAGCGGGGGAGCCGCCGGCTGGACCGTCGGCGGTACGTCGGGCTGCGCAGCCACAGCGGCCTGCGAGCGCGCGGCGGACCGCGCGCAGTCGTCTGCCACGCCGCTCTTGCTTGACCAGGCAGCCAGTTGCTCGAGCGCTTGTGGCGACAATGCATGGCCAGGCTCGCGAGCGAAACGCTTTAAGCCTGCACCGGCATATGTCTGCAGGATCTGAGCCAGGCCCCGCTGCAACTGGTTGGCCTGCATGTCCGTGTTCAATTCCGAGGAAGCGTCCATCGCGTCCATTGTAGGCGCTTTGTCACGCTTACCAAGTCAAACTTGAGCCCGGCTTTCGAGGGCCGCCGCGACCGCGGCGATGAATTGCTCCGCCGATTCCACTGGCGTGCGCGCGGCAACCGATTCGCGAGCTCGAGCGCGCATCGCGTCGATCTCCTCCGCGCTCGCACCGGCCAGTCGATCCAACGCGGCGGCGAGTGTTTCGGGGCGCTCGGGATCAAACTGCCAGCCGTTCTCGCCATCGCGGACGAGCGTCTCGACGGCCTGGCTGTGAACGCTGCCCAGGACCAATTGCCCCGAGCCGAGGGCCTCGTCGACGACCAGTCCCCACTCATCGCCGAGCGTCGGAAACAAGGCGACTGGAATGTCGCGATACAGCTCCTGGAGTTGCGCGGGTTCGCAATGTCCGAGCAGGCGGATCTGCAAGTTAGGCGGCAGGTCCAACCGCTCGATCTGAGCGGACTCCGGTCCGG
>JBQCJB010000122.1:0-4479 GCA_051953155.1 Aureliella sp.
AGCTATTGTCGACGTACGGAATCCGCGTCAGTTCCTCAGCCGGTACGCTTACCAGCGCGAACTCAACCAACGCCATCGTTCAGAACGAATGGCAAGGTTTTGTGCGGCAGAACTTGCCCGGGCCAAGCGATGTGGTATTCCAAGGCGGACAGCCGGGTGGTACGAATTCACTTCAGAGCATCGATATCTCGCTGACGTCGAGTCGAATCGGGCAAGCGGTCTTTACCGTCTTGAAAACCAATGCGGCCCAGCTGATTACGTTCTCCCTCAGCGCGGGTCCGACGCTCGATGCCCCGGGTCAGAATGGCGTGCTCCTGACTGACAATACGCCTGGTGGGTACACCAACATTACGCCTTTCAACTTGAATGGAACGAGCGCCAACGTCAGTGCTTTGGCGGCCGTTCCCGAGCCGAGCTCCCTGGTGCTAACGAGCCTGCTGCTGGGCGGCATTCCGTATGGCATCCGCCGTCGTCGCCAAGCAAAAGCCCGCGTGGCCGCTTAGAACCCGTTGGGTTGACATCCTGCTCCTAAACGAAAAGCTCGCTGGCCCGAATTCACCGGACCAGCGAGCTTTTTTCGTTTCCTGAATCAGTTTCCGTTGCGGTTTCGCAGCGCTTTGCCGGGAGATCGACGCCCGGCCAGTCGGCGACTTAATCGACGTTCAGGATAAGCTTGTCTTTTTGTTCGCCGACGTTCGTCGTCAGGCCCGACATTTCCGGGGCGTTGTACTTCGAGTTGACGCGCGACTTCTTGGCAGCGCTGGCTGCTTTAGGGGACGTGTCCTCGGACGAGGCTTCGCTGGCATCGACCACCGCAATCTTGGCAGGGCCGACGGGGACGTTCGCCGTAAATGCGCCTGAAGCATCCGTCTTCGCCACGACGCTCGGTCCGTTGGTCGGGTAGAACACCACGGTCACATTATCCAGTGGCTGTCCTCCCTTTTTCACCTCGCCGGTGACCTCGGCCGTCGATGGGCCCGAATTACAGCCGACGATTGCTGCCAGCAAACCTAGAGCGATTGTGCGTGCAAGTTGCATTTCGTTTCGTTCCTTTCGGTGAACAGATCGTTGCGTCAATTTGTCCAATATTGGTTGTCCAATATCGTGCGTACCAAAAAAAAGAACCTGTTCGCTTCATCGGCAAGCGAACAGGTTCCTGAGAGCGGGTGTTGCGGCGACTATTCAGGAATCTGAACGACTTCGCTACCGCCGATCGTGGCCATCCCGCGATAGATGTCGCGGTCGATGCTGTCGGAGACGAACCGCACCGAGCCATCGGCCAGTGCAAAGTTGCCACCGCCCGTGTGCTTGCTGTAGAAGGAATAGTTGTTGTTCCAGTCGCCGCGGCAGGCGATGAGGCCGGCTTCCTTGGTCAGCCCGGCGGCTGCCGAGCATACTGGACTGGCGTTCATCGGAATCGAAGTCGTCGCGGTCGTGGCGTTGTTGAGCCACCACCAGTTCCACTGCGAGTACAGCCCGACCGCTTCGCCGATCATCAACGTGTTCGACGTGCCGTCGATAATGTCACGCATGTTGGTCTTGTACGGGAAACCCCATCCGCGGAAGAAGATGCCGTTGCCGCGATCCAGACCGTTGGTCGAGACCCCGAAACGGGTATTTGTCCACGGGGTTGTGTTCGACTGGTAAGCTCCCCAGCCCCAATTGGCGCCGCAGACACCCTTGTAGCTGGTTAGCGCAAAAGCGATCGCATTGGAGTTGCCCGTGGTATCCGAGCGGGCGTTCAGGACGTCGGGCGAGTGATCGCTTGGACACTTGAAGGCGGGAACCTTCTGGGTTGCCACCCATGCGTTGCTCGGCACGGTCGGCGGATTGGTCGGGCCGATCGAGCGTGGATCGTTGGTCAAACCGAAACGCGGATCGATTTGGTTGTACAAAGCAGTCTGCTCGATGTAGGGCAAAATGCCAATCATCCAGCTGGTCTGCCGCCCATCGCGAGGCGATGTCAGGCTGGTGCCCGCATTGTCGAAGAAACATACTGGAAACGACTTGGTCGCATCGTGATAATTGTGGCTCGCCAACGCCAGTTGCTTGACGTTGTTCGAGCACTGCATGCGGCGAGCCGCTTCACGTGCTGCTTGTACGGCGGGCAAAAGAAGTCCGACGAGAATGCCAATAATGGCAATGACGACGAGCAACTCGACAAGCGTAAAAGCTTGCGCGCGGCGATGTCGCATAATACGACTCCCAATAAGAACGACAGATAAACGGACCCAGCCCAGAGACGGGTAAGGCGCAGGGTCGAGGTGAGGCAGTTCCTAGCGTAACATACCTGAGCGCACGTTCCATTGCCACGTAAAAACAAATTGTTAAAAAATGTTTACCGGCGTGCTGGCAGCCGGTGCCGGTTGGCAAAAAGCTGCACAACATGACAGATTGGTGCAGTTCCCGGCACGAGCATCACCCTCTGGCAGTCGGAGTCGAAACAATGCCCACGCGTCGACGCACCTTTCTCGCCGCCCTGGGTCTCGCCGCGGGAGCTCGTTTTGTGACTGAACCGATAACTGCTCAGGTTCCGGTAAAATCCCATGTCGTGCTGTTGGGTGATTCGATCTTCGATAACAAGCCGTACGTCGGCGAAGGTCCGTGCGTGATCGAGCAGGTCGAGCGGACGCTCGGCGGAGCGGGCAAGGCAACGCTGCTAGCGGTCGACGGCAGCGTCACCGAAGATGTGCTCGATCAGATCCGCCGACTGCCTGAGTCGACGACGCACTTGGTTATCAGCTCCGGCGGCAACGATGCCTTGGGACGCCAGGATGTGCTCACCAGCCGCGTCGATGTGGCCGCGCAGGCCTTTCATCAGCTCTATCAGGTTCAGAGCGAATTCGGCAAACAGTACCGGAGAATGCTCGATGCGGCGCTCGCCAAGGTGCCCAAAGTGGCCGTTTGCACCATCTACGATCCCAGCTTTCCTGAGATCCTGCGGCAGCAGGTCTCGATCGCGGCCTTGGCCGCCTTCAATGATCAAATCACCCGCGCGGCATTTTCGCGGGGCGTCCCAGTGATCGATCTGCGGCTGCTCTTCACCAGCCGCGGCGATTACGCCAATCCGATCGAGCCGAGCAGCCAAGGTGGACAGAAGATCGCCGATGTGATTGCCCGCATCGTGGATCAGCACGACTTCGGTCTCAAACAAAGCCGCATCTACGCTGGCGGCTGAAGCCCGAGGGAAAGAACCGCCGCGTGCCCAATGCCTCAAAACGTTTCGCTCGCGGTGTCGCGTCGCTCGGCGACTCGGAGCTTGGCACTTCGCGAGCGGTGGTTGGTCTCCAGTTCTGCGTCGCTGGCCATGACCGGTTTACGCGTCACGACGGTCAGCCTCGGATCGTCGCGGAATGCGTTTTTAACGATGCGGTCTTCTAGCGAGTGAAAGCTGATGACCAGCAAGCGGCCACCCGGCGCGAGCAAGTCGGGCAGTCTCCCCAGAGCCCTTTCGAGAATTTTCAATTCGTCATTGATCGCGATTCGCAGCGCCTGGAACGTGCGCGTGGCCGGATCGATCCGGGCATGGCGTGCGCCTGGAACGCAGCGATGGATCAGTTCGCGGAGCTCTTGCGGCGAGCGCAGCGGTTGACGCTCCCGCTGCTCGACGATTCTGCGAGCGATGCGGCGGCTGAAACGTTCCTCGCCGTAACGAAAGATGACGTCGGCCAGCTCGCGCTCGTTGACCCTGTCCAACCACTGCCAGACCGGTTGTCCGCTGGTCGGGTCGAAGCGCATATCCAGATCGCCATCGGCTGCAAAGCTGAAGCCGCGTGAGCGATCGGCCAACTGGTCGCTCGATAAACCCAGGTCCAGGACGATGCCCTCGGCCGCAGGCCAGCCCAGCTCGGTCATCAATTCGGGCGCATCGTCGTAAGACGCGGAGCGGACCGCGACGCGATCGTGAGGCAGGTTTTCCTGCAGGCGCTTGGCCGCGGCCGGGTCGCGATCGATGGCTAGAAGGTGTCCAGAGTTCCCAATTCGCTCGGCAATCGCCGCGCTATGGCCGCCGCCGCCGGCCGTTCCGTCGATCCAGGTTTGGCCAGGCTGCGGATTGCCCAGCTCGATGATCTCATTGAGTAGGACGGGGATGTGGACAGGGCGTGGCGACATCAATTGCGGTTCATCTGGGCCGTGTAGTGCGGCGTGGCGGCCTGCTTGATTGCGATTTGCAAGGCGGGGTCGTCGCCTTCGCCGGCCAACTCTGCCCCGTCACCGCCGATGATCGGTTTGCTCTGCGTATAAGGTTGCGAGAGGACGGCTCGCTGGTCGACGACCGAGGCGGGGGCGCTGGCAGCCGACGATTGTGCCAGCAGCGTATCGGCGGGCAATTTCTCGGCATCGACCGGAATGTGCGGAGCGACACCACGTTCGCTGATGGCAGTGCCATTGGGCGAATAGAACTTGGAAACCGTCAAGCGAACTCCGCCTGGGAACGACTTGGTGTGAAAGAGCCCCTGCACGCTGCCCTTGCCATAG
>JBQCJB010000123.1:0-2829 GCA_051953155.1 Aureliella sp.
GACAGCTCCAAAATCGAACTGCGCCGCAAGGAGTTCGATCAGTACTTGCGCGACGCAATCGGCAATGCGACTCAGGCGCTCGAATTCCTGCGGCAGCTGACGATCTGCTGGGGGCCGAACTTGCGGCAGAACTTGCTGATCTTCATCGAAGCCGCCGACATGTTGCTGCCGGCGGGTGACGGCGATGTGGCCAAGATGAACGATGCAATGCTGCGGCGCATCGCCATCGCCACCGATTGGTTCAGCGACCCCGATTTTTTCGCTGGGCGCGACACGGTTTGTTTGCTGTGCGAATCGCGGAGCCTGATCCATCCGCGGGTAGCCAGGTTGCCGCAAGTCTTGTCGGTCGACATCGCCGCGCCCGATACGGCCACGCGCGGTCACTTTATTCGCTGGCATCTGCAGCAGCCCGCCGCGTCGACAATTCCTGTTCCAGATGCCGGTCAAGCAGGAACAGTAGATAAAGCGGCGTCGCTTGCCGGTGATACGAATTGGCTGGCCGAGGGGACAGCCGGACTGAGCATCCACGCGCTGCGGCAATTGCTGTTGGCGGCCGCGTATAACCAGCGGCCCGTCTCGCGGCAGGACGTGGTGGCGCAGGTCGAACAGTTTATCCAAGCCCAACTCGGTGACGACGTCGTCGAATTCAAGCAGCCAGTGCACACGCTCAAGGATGTCGTCGGTTTCACCAAGCTCAAAGAATTCCTCACCGGCTACATGATGCCGCGGCTGCGGTTGCCCGACGATCGGGCTCTGCCGGGCGCGGCCATCGCCGGACCGATCGGCGGCGGCAAAACGTTCATCTTTGAAGCGGTCGCCGCGGAGCTGGACATGCCGGTGCTGGTGCTGAAGAACATTCGCAGCCAGTGGTTCGGCCAGACGGACGTGATTTTCGAGCGGCTGCGTCGGGTGCTCGAGGCGCTGGAAAAGGTCGTCATCTTTGTCGACGAAGCCGACACGCAGTTCGGCGGAGTGGGCGAAGGCACGCACGAGACCGAGCGGCGGTTGACCGGCAAGGTGCAGGGAATGATGAGCGACCCGCAGCTGCGCGGGAAAGTGATTTGGTTGCTGATGACCGCCCGCATTCATCGACTCTCGCCCGACATCCGCCGGCCGGGAAGGGTCGGCGATTTGATCATTCCGGTGCTCGATCCGGTAGGCGAGGACCGCCTGGAGTTTATTCGCTGGATGCTCAAACCGGCCGGCGCCGTCGGCGAAGGTCTGGTGAACTGGCTGGACCTGGAGGGGCTGCCGCAAGGCTTCTCGGCCGCCGGCTTTGCTGCCCTTCGCAGCCAGATTAAAGCTTTGCCGCCGCAGAGCGAGCACGAGATCAAGGCGATCGTCCGCGACTTCATGCAGCCGGCGATCGAGCAAACGCGGCGTTACCAGACCTTGCAGGCGCTGGTCAACTGCACACGCCGCAGTCTGCTGCCCAATCCGAACGTCAGCGACGAAGAGCGCGCCCAGTGGGAGGTGGAAATCAGCCGTCTGGAGCAGCTAGGTGTGGGCTAGGCCTGCTCCAGCAGCCTCGACTTTGCTAAGATCGCAGTTTCCGCGAAACGACTTCGCAGTTCAAAGGAACAATCCAGCATGTTTAAAGCAGTCGGCAAATACTTCCGCGCGGTTTTCTATCTCTTGACCTTTCGGATCGATAAAGCCAGCGAGACCCTGCGGATGAACCCCGGCGTGGTCTCGGCCAACTACGATCGCATCATCGAAGAAAAGCGTTCGCGGCTGAATCAGTACAAAGACGCCGTCAGCGCCATGATCGCCCAGGAGGAATCGAAGAAGGAGAAGCTTCGCCAGGTGACCGAGGAAATCGGCAAGCTGGAAAAGTTGCGGGCCGGGGCCGCCGCCAAGGCGAAGAAACTGGTCGAGCAATACGCCGGAGATCCCGAAGCGGTCAAACGCGATCCGGAGTATGCCAAGTGCCAGGCGGCCTTCAAGGACTTTTCGAGCACGCTCGCCGAAAAGCAACAGCGGGCCAATGAGATCGATGAAGATCTGAAGCAACTGGTCGCCAATGTCAGCGGCCACAAAACACAGATCCAGTCGCTGATGCGCGATCTGGACAAACTGAAGGAAGAAAAGCACGACGCTGTCGCCGACATTCTCTCGGCCAACGAAGAACGCCAGATCGCGGACATGATGACCGGCTTGGCCAACGATCGCACCAGCGAAGAGCTGCGCGAGCTGCGAGAATTGCGACAGAAGTCCGCCGCCGGCGCCCGTGTCAGCCGCGAACTGGCTGGTCTGGATTCGAAGAAGGCCGAGGCCGAATTCATGGAATACGCTCAAGCCAGCGAGGCCGATGACGAATTCGATGCCTTGATCGGGCTGGCCAAAAAAGAAACTCCGGCGCCGGCTCAGAGCGAAACCAAAATTCCTGAAGCCTGATTGCGGTATGATAGTTGCCCCGTTGCCGACGCGTGGCGGAGAATTTGGTGGGTTGTCGAACGCGTCGCCCGATTTGGCGCGTTCGTGCCCGCTGTCCTCGGATTTCCATGAGAGAAGTAGTGGGCTCGAGCAAACCTTTTCGATTGCCGTCTAATTCGTTCCTTTTCCAAAGAATTTCCTCCTGCGCCGCTGGGCTGTTGATTCTTTCAGCCCTGATCACCGGCAATGGCTGTCATCGCCAGGGGCCTGCCGCGCCGCCGGCTCCGCCCCCTCCGACCGTCACGGTGGCCAAGCCGGTCGTCGAGCGGGTCATCGACTACCGCGAGTTCACTGGTCGGACAGCGGCCATCGAATCGGTTGAAGTCCGAGCGCGGGTCGGCGGTTATCTGTTATCGATCGATTTTGAAGAAGGCAAACAGGTGGCCGAAGGCG
>JBQCJB010000124.1:0-6522 GCA_051953155.1 Aureliella sp.
AGGCCTCCGACAAACAGGCCGCTGGCAAACAGGGGCCCGACCAGAAATGATCTCCCGATTCTTCATCGATCGGCCGATCGCCGCCAACGTCATTGCCATCGTCACCATGATCCTGGGTGTCGTCGGCCTCTTTTCGCTGCCGGTTGAACGCTACCCGAATATCACTCCGCCGACGATTCAAATCACCACGGTCTATCCCGGTGCCAACGCGCAGGTCGTAGCCGACACGGTGGCCGCCCCGATCGAGCAACAGGTAAACGGCGTCGAGGACATGGTCTACATGGCCAGTTCCTCGTCGGCCAACGGCGCCTACTCGCTGACGATTACCTTCGAAGTCGGCACCGATCTGGACAAGGCGCAAGTTCTGGTGCAGAACCGCGTCGCCTTGGCCGAACCACAGTTGCCGGCGGACGTGCGTCAGCAGGGCATCACGGTCAAAAAGCAATCGACCAGCATCCTTCTGGTCGTCTCGCTGACGTCGGCCGACAAAACGTTCGACAGTCTGTTCCTGTCCAACTACGCGAATTTGCAACTTCGCGACGAACTCAGCCGCGTTGAAGGTGTCGGCGACGTAACGGTCAGCGGCGGTGGCGCGTACGCGATGCGCATCTGGATCGACCCGACGAAGCTCGATGCGCGGGGACTGACGACCAACGAATTGATCGCTTCGTTACGGGCTCAAAACGTCCAGGTCGCCGCCGGACAAATCGCCCAGCAACCCATGAAGGATCGCAAGGCTTTTCAGTACGCGGTCAGTTCCGTCGGACGACTATCCGAGCCTGAGCAGTTCGAAAACATCATCGTCAAGAGCGTGCCAGGCGGCGATGTTACTTATCTCCGCGACGTGGCCCGCGTCGAGCTAGGCGCGCAAAGCTATGACCAGTTCACGCAGCGCGGTGGCATGGAATCGGCCAGCATCCTCGTGTACCAGTTGCCCGGCGCCAACGCGCTGGACGTGGCGGAGCGCGTTCGCAAGGCAATGGTCCAGTTGAACAAGAGTTTTCCCAAGGGGATGGAGTACGACATTCCCTTCGATACGACAATCTTCGTCGGTTCGGCAATCCACGAAGTCTATAAGACGCTGATCGAAGCCGGCCTCTTGGTGCTGATCGTGATCCTGGTGTTTCTCCAGGATTGGCGAGCCGTGTTGGTGCCGGCGACGACCGTGCCGGTCACGATCATCGGCGCCTTTGCGATCATGCCGCTGCTCGGCTTTTCCATCAATATCCTCACCCTGTTCGGCTTGGTGCTCGCGATCGGCATCGTCGTCGATGATGCGATCGTGATCGTCGAGGCGGCTGCGCACCACATCGAAAACGGGATGTCGCCGCGCGATGCGACCATCAAGGCGATGTCGCAAGTGACCGGCCCGATCATCGGCATCACCGCAGTGCTGATGGCCGTCTTCCTGCCGACCATTTTCCTGGCCGGCGTTACCGGGCGGCTGTATAGCCAGTTTGCCCTGACGATCGCCGCGACCGCACTGCTGAGCGCGGTGAACGCCTTGACCCTCAAGCCGGCCCAGTGCGCTAGCTGGCTGCGCCCGCCCAAGCCGAAAGCAAAGAAGCTGTTCCTCTCGCGGTGGTTCAACGCAGTCTTCAGCGGGATCGAGCGAGTCTACGAGGCCATCACAACCTGGTTCATCCGCCTGACGCCGCTGGTGTTGATTGCGTTCGTCGCCATCGTGGCCTTTACCGGTTGGTGGTATGTTCAGCAGCCGACGGGATTCTTGCCCACGGAAGACCAGGGCTACTTGATCGTCAGCGTGCAGTTGCCTGATGCAGCTTCGCTCGACCGTACGCGAGACGTCGTCGAACAGGTCAACAAGATCCTGCCGGAGATTCCGGGCGTGAAGACCTGGTTCACGCTCGGCGGCCTGTCGCTGCTGGAAGGCAGCCAAGCCTCCAACGCAGCCACGATGTTTATCGGATTGAAGGACTGGGACGAGCGGCTGACGCCCGAGACCAACCAGAACGCGATTCTGGGCAATCTCAATCGGCGGCTGGCGGCAGTCCAGGACGCGATGATCCTAGTATTTCCGCCGCCGGCCATTCAGGGGCTGGGGACCAGCGGTGGCTTTGAGATGCAAGTCGTCGATCGCGGCGGTGCAGGTCTGCCCGGACTCCAATCCGCCGTGACCGAGTTGATGGATGCCGCGGGCAAGCAGCCCGAACTGACACGGATGAATACGTCGTTCCGCGCCGGTGTGCCGCAGCAGTTCGCGGACATCGATCGCGTCAAAGCGTTGAGCATGAACGTGCCGATCACCGACGTGTTCTTGACCCTCCAAGCCTGCCTGGGTTCCGCATACGTCAACGACTTCAACAAGTTTGGGCGCACCTACCGCGTCTATGTGCAGGCCGACGAACAGTACCGAGACGAACCGGGTGACATCCGCCGCCTAAAGGTCCGCAACCGCGACGACAAAATGGTTTCGCTGGGCACCCTGGTCGACATTCACGAATCGTTCGGTCCGCAAATCATCCGCCGCTTCAACCTATTCCCGACAGCGACCGTCACCGGCTCGGCCATCCCTGGTTTCAGCTCCGGACAAGCCTTGAACTTGATGGAACAGCTCTTCGCGACCCATATCGGCGACCGGCGGATCGATTACCAATGGAGTGGCTTGTCGCTCCAGGAAAAGCAAACGTCGAACGAGGCGGTGATCGTCTTTGCGTTCGCGACGCTGATGGTCTACCTCGTGCTGTCGTTCTTGTACGAGAGTTGGCTGCTGCCGCTGGCCGTGATTCTGGTGGTGCCGCTGGGCATTTTGGGCGTCGTGGCCGGAATCGCCTGGTTTGGCATCGATAACAATACGTACGTGCAGATCGGCGTGGTGCTGATCATTGCCCTGGCGAGCAAGAATGCCATCTTGATCGTCGAGTTTGCCCGCGAGATCCGCTTGGAGGGACGCTCGATCCGCGAGTCCGCGCTGCATGCAGCCCGCCTGCGTTTTCGACCGATTTTGATGACGTCCTTCGCCTTTATTCTCGGCGTGTTTCCGCTGGTCTTTGCCACGGGAGCGGCCGCCGCCAGCCGACGCGCGCTAGGTACGGCCGTCTGCGGTGGGATGCTCACCTCGACGATCCTGGCGATTTTCTTCACCCCCGTGTTCTTCGTCGTGTTCCAGCACTTGAGCGAGTGGTGGCCGAAGAAACAACACACCCACAAGACCGCGCCGTAGAATAGCCCTCCTGCGCTGTTCGACTTGGTGAATCAACACTCGGTGGCGGGAGGGGGTATGTCGAATTCTCGGGCAGATCAAATGCTGCTTCGTCGCGCTGGGCGGCTGGCTGCGTGCTCTCTGGTCGTCGCGTTCACCTTTCGGGCTGCGGATTGCGTCGCGACGGCGGATGAAAAACTTTGCCGCATCGAGATCCGCGACCAGCACGGCGACTGGCCAGTTCCGCTGGTCGAACTCCGCACGGTGCATCACGAGCGGTTCATCTCCGACAATTCGGGAGTGATCGCGTTCGATTTGCCAGAGTGTTTCGATCGGGAAACATTCTTCACTGTCGAGGCCGACGGCTATGAGCTACCGGCCGACGGTTTTGGATTTCGCGGCGTGCGGCTCGTGCCTCGCAGCGGTCAAACACTGACGGTTCGCGTCCAGCGAACTTCAATTGCCAAGCGACTTGGTCGCCTGACGGGGCAGGGTTTATTCGCTGAAGCCCAACGTTTCGGCGAGCGGGCTGATTGGAGGGAAGGCCCGCTGATGGGCTGCGACAGCGTGCAAATGGTCATCCACCGTGGGCGACCGTTCTGGAGCTGGGGGGACACGCAGTTTGCCAACAATCCGCTGGGCAACTTCGACATGAGTGGAGCGACCACCCGAGGTGCGCCGGTCGGCCAGTCGGTCCCGCCGATCGCACCACAGTACGACTACTTTTTGGACGACAAGGGACGCACCAAACGACTGGCACCGATCGCCGGCAAAGGGCCAACCTGGCTTAGCGGCTATGCCTCGCTGAAGGATTCCGAGGGGCGAGACCACTTGGTGGCCCTCTATCGGAAAATCCAAGCCCCGATGACCACCTATGAAATTGGTCTGTGCGAGTGGGACGCCGATCGGCAGATATTTACGGCGGTGAAGAAACTATGGTGTAGCACCGACGGCCTGCCGGAGCCCAAGCTGCTGCCCAGCGGTCATCCCGTGCATTACCGAGAACCTGGCGGAGCGCGAAATCAGGCCGCGACCGAGCCAGCGGAAGCGGCGGCGCGAGAGTGGTTGCTCTTTAGCGATCCGCTGCCGAAGTTCCGCTGCCCGGCGACCTATGAGGCCTGGCTGGACAGCCACACCTGGCAGGCTGTCGACGCGCCGAAAGACCTGGCCGACGCGCACTCGGACGTGCGCGTTCAGCCGCACTCCGGTTCGATCGCCTGGCATCCTTGGCGAAAACGCTGGGTCTGCGTTTTCATGCAGGCGTTCGGCCAGCCCTCGGCCTTCGGCGAACTGTGGTATGCCGAAGCGGACGAGCCCTTGGGACCGTGGGGAAAGGCGGTAAAAGTCCTTTCGCACCGGAACTACACGTTTTACAATCCGCGACTGTGGGGTGAATTTGCCACAGCCGATTCGCCGCTGCTCCTGTTCGAAGGGACTTACACGGAGCAGTTCTCCAAGGCCAACGCAGTCACACCGCGCTACGACTATAATCAGATCCTTTACCGGATCGATCTGGACGCCCCCCAACTCGCTCCGGCGCAAGCCCTCCTCCCGGCAGAGTAAGCGATAGCCTGCCTCCCACACCTCGATCAGAGACTCGTAATCATGCGCATGCGACACGTGTCCTTGGGATGTCTCACGCTATGGCTCGTCGCCGCCGCTGCGGTGGCTGCAGCCGCGGATCCCGTCTTGCTGAGTTTCAAGACCCAGCAATTGACTGACGAGTATTACTCCGAGGGCGCGGGCGCAGGAGACTTGAACAATGACGGAGCGATCGATGTGGTCTACGGACCGCACTGGTACGCCGGACCGGACTTCAACGTCAAACACGAGATCTACGCGCCCAAGCCGCAGAACCGAGAGGGTTACTCCGACCATTTCTTCGCCTGGGTCCGCGACTTCGATGGCGACGGTTGGCGAGACGTTTTCACGGTAGGTTTCCCCGGCAAGCCTGCTTATGTGTACCGCAATCCCGGCGAGGAACAGTCGCAGCACTGGAGCAAGCACCAGGTCTTCGACTGGGTTTCCAACGAATCACCCCACCTGGTCAATCTAGTTGGCGACGACACGCCCGAGCTGGTTTGCACCCGCGACGGTTTTTTTGGCTACGCCACGATCGACGCCGACAAACCTCTCTCGGCTTGGACGTTCCATGCCATCTCCGACAAGGTGGCCGACAAGACATTTGGCCACGGCTTGGGTGTCGGCGATGTCAATGGTGACGGGCGGGCTGACATACTGCATGCCGGCGGCTGGTTCGAACAACCTGCGAATCTCGAAGCGGCCGGAGGGCGCTGGACGTCGCACAAGGTGAAATTCACCAATGCATATGGCGGCGCCGAAATGTACGCGTATGACGTCGACGGCGACGGCGATCAGGACGTCATCACCAGCCTGGCCGCCCACGACTTTGGTCTGGCCTGGTACGAACAAACGGGCAAGGGAGACGACGTCCAGTTCACCCGCCACGACATCATGGGCGCCAAGCGAACGGACAACAAATACGGCCTGGCGATTAGTGAACTGCACTCGGTCAACCTGGCCGACATGGACGGCGACGGACTGAAGGACATCGTCACCGGGAAAACGTATTACTCTCACCATAAACGCAGCCCGCAGTGGGATGCCGGCGCCGTGGTCGTCTGGTTCAAACTGGTGCGCACGGACAAAGGCGTCGACTGGATCCCGCAGCGAGCGGCCGACGATTCAGGCATTGGCCGCCAACTGGGGATCTTCGATTTGAACAACGACGCGTTGCCCGACATTCTGGTCGGCGGCATGAAGGGCTGTCACGTCATTATCCAGTCGCGACGCGTGGTCGATCGCGATACGTGGCAGAAGGCGCAGCCAGCTGTCTACGTGCCCACGGCCGAGGAAGCGGCTGCGGCCCAGCGAGCCACCGAAGCCAAGAACCGGTTGGTCGAGCAGCGTCCCGGCAAAATTTTTGAAGGCGAACAGCTGAAGGTGCTGGCCACTTCTGCCGGCACCGCCGCCCGCCAAGCCATGGGCGGTTTCTCGGCGGACAAATGGAGCGGCGATGCCCAGCTTTGGTGGACCGGTGGCAAACCCGGCGCGGAGCTGGAATTGGAATTGCCCGTCGAGACGGCCGGCAAGTTCGACTTGCTGGTCGCGATGACCAAAGCCCGCGACTACGCAATCGTGCAGCTGTCCCTCGACGGCAAAAAGCTCGGCGCGCCCATCGATCTCTACAACGCACCCGAAGTTGTTTCGACGGGGCTGCTGAACCTCGGAGCACAAGAACTGTCGGCGGGCCCCCACCGGCTAGGGGTTGAGATCACTGGAAAAAATGCCGATGCGGTCAAGTCGTACATGGTCGGGATCGACGCTGTGCAACTGGG
>JBQCJB010000125.1:0-2460 GCA_051953155.1 Aureliella sp.
AGCGACTGCCGCGCCTGGACAGCTACACAGCCATCGAGTTCGCACCGCCGCAGTTCATCGGACAGGTGTTCTGGCAGATAATCCTTGGCCAGCGTGGTCGCCCCGTCGATCCAAGGATATTGCCGGGCATCGTAGCGCCAAAAGTGTTGGTGTGCATCAAGTCGCATATCGGTCTCCGGGCGGATCGCCTTGTAAGCGGATGGCATGGGCGGTGGCGTAGGCGGTGAATGCTCTGCGCCCCGGCCGCTTCAGGCAATGCCTGCCGTGGGCGCAATTACGGTTGGATGATCGATTCGACGCGCTCGACCAAGCGCGGCAAGTAGGATTGGTAGCGCTCCCCAACCCGCTTGTCGCTGGTGGCCAGCCCCGTCAGGCCGGAACCAACTTCCTCTTTGCTCGGTCGAGCCCAGTCGAGGCTGTTGAGAGCCATCATGGCTTCAAACAAGTTGTGCCGGTCGGCGTTGGCCAGTTCCAACAGCGCGTGGATCGCCGGCTGGCGGTCGCGCTCGGTGCCGAAGCGGGCCAGCGTCTCATTGGCCAGGCAACGGACGTAGGCCGAAGGATCAACTAGCATGCTGCGTGCCGCATTGACCGCCTCCTGACGTTGCTGATCGGCGACGGCGCGAATGAGAAAACCGTTTGCGGCCCAAAACCGCACGCCCGATTCGGGACTGGTGCGATTGGCCAGCAGTTTTTCGAACTGCTCGGAGGTCGGAGCCGAGGAGGCCAAGTCGGCGGCTTCGTATAACGCGGCCGTTGGAAACTTGGCCGGATCATGCGCGAGGGTATACGGTGCCTCATCGCCGGCTCGCGCCAGCACTTCACCTTCGGGCAAGAGGCCCGTATCGCACACCCCGATCATCCACTGACGCAGCGCGCCGCGCATCCGCTCGAGCGTCTGGCTCTGCGAGGACTCTCCCGCCAGATTTTTGATTTGATAGGGATCGGCCTGGATGTCGTACAGCTCTTCAGCCGGCTTGGGGAGCCAGAAGAACGCCTGGGCCGGGTTCAGTCGGCCAGCGTCGAATTCGGCTTTCCATTTCTGTGTGGTCGGCGTCTGGAACATGTAGTCGAGATACGTTCCCTGCGGCCGCTGCGGGAAAAAATTGCGGATGTACAAATAGCGATCGTCGCGCACTGCCCGCGACATGTCGTAGCGCTCGTCCATGCGGTCGCGGAATCCGTACAGAAACTCGCGCTTCGGAGCTGCGTACTTGCCGAGGAACGCTTGACCTTGCAAGTGCTCCGGCGGACGGATGCCGATCAAACTGAGCATGGTCGGCACGAGATCGACGAAACTGACTAGTTGATCGCTCTTGGACCCGGTCTGGTACAGCTGGCCGGCCAACTGTTCGTAGCGGGGCGGGACGCAGACGATCAGCGGTACATGCAAACCGCTCTCGTACAACCATCGCTTGCCCCGCGGCAAGCCGCAGCCGTGGTCGCCGTAATAGAAGATAATCGTGCTATCGTCGAGCTTGTCCTGGCGCAGTTGTTGGAGCAAGCGGCCGACCTGACCGTCCATTTCGGTCAACTTGTCATAGTACTGGGCCCAGTCCTGGCGCACTTCGGGCAAGTCGGGATGATAGGGTGGCACCTTGACCTGTTTGGGGTCGTGAACGGCCGAGTGCGGCCGCTTGCGTATCTGGCTTTCGTGGGTGGTCGTAAAATTGAAGACCGAGAAAAAGGGTTGTCCGGGTGCTCGCTTGCGCCAGTGAGCATTGCCGCTGGACGCATCCCACGTGTCTTTGGGCTTGATGACGTTGTAGTCTTCCTTGGAATTGTTGCTCGTGTAATAGCCCTGCTGTTTGAAGTACTGCGGCAGCAGCAGGAATTCCTTGGGCAAGCGGACTTGGCTGCGCATGTGCTGAGCGCACAGGCTGGTCGGGTACATGCCGGTGATGATGGTGGTTCGCGCCGGAGCGCACACCGGCGCGTTGGACCAGGCGTTGAGATAGATCTGTCCTTTGGAGGCCAGCGCATCGATGTTCGGCGTATCGGCGTAGGCATCGCCGTAGCAACCCAGTTGTGGACCATTGTCCTCCGAGGTGATCCACAGGATGTTCGGCCGCTGGGCCGCGGTGGTTTGCGCGGCCGCCATCTGGGCTCTGCCCAAGCTGGCAGCTAGAAGGACCAGCACACTCGAAACGACGCGACAGGCTATCCTCAGCATGATCTTCTTCCAGAATTTTGGTCACTTCGGGTAGCGGCGCTCACTGCCGCGGCAATCAAATTGCTCCTATTAAACTAGCGTCTCAAGCCAGCTCGATCTAGAAGTCCCATATCGCTTGTTTCCAGGAGCGGTAAAATGGGAGGTTTTTGCGAGCCATGCGATGGAAATGGCTCCGGTCGAAAGGTACCGAGGGTTGGCCCAACCAAACTTTTGCCAACCCGTAACAAAGGCAGAGAGAAACGGATTTTTCGAAACCGTTTGGGATTGATTGTTGCGGCCCGCGTCGG
>JBQCJB010000126.1:0-3074 GCA_051953155.1 Aureliella sp.
ACAGCCGCGCCGATCGCGAATTGAACACGAGGATCTTTCCAGGAGAACATAGGCGGTTAACTCGCTACGAAAGGAGACGCGAAAGAAAAACGGCTGCGGCGTCTCCGAACTGCCCGCCAGGCAAGCGAGATCACCTCCCTCCGCGGTGCGATCCAAAGGTGCGCCGCAGCCGCCGACACAGGAAAGGCCCGGTTTGGGTAACGGCCTGACCTGAAGGTGGTTTTCGTCCGCGAAGGAGATTTTTCAGTCGAACAGCGTGGGATCAGCAGCTGCAGAAGTCGATTGATTGGCTGACGGTCGGCGCATAGCAGTCGTCTTGCCGGCGGTTGTGGTGGGCTCGGCCAGAACGTCGGCCAGGGTCCCGATCGCGTCGATCATGCCTGCGTCCAGAGCCTGGCTACCGAACATCATCCGGCCCTTGCCAAAGTTCTCCAGCACTGCCGCTTCTTTGATGCCGCGGCCACGGGCGACGTGGGCGATGAAGTCGGCCGCCGCGTAATCGCACATCCCCTGAAAATACTCCTTGGCACGGTCGGAAATCGGTTCGGCCGCATGCCCGAGATTCTTGTCCGGCGAAACCTCGCTGCGGATGATCGCCATATCGATGCCGGCCTCTTTGAACATGGCCGCAAACGATCGATAGTCGATCTCCGCGCCGACCGAGCCAACGAAGCCCGAACGCATCGCGAAGACCTTCTTCGCCTGCGTCGCCAGCCAGTAGCCCGCGCTGGCCGCCTCCGGATTGATGACTGAGACGACCTCCTTCTTGGAGCGAGCCGCGAAGATCGCGTCCGAGGCCTCGATGCAGCCGATCGTGCTGCCGCCGGGCGAATTGACGTCAAGCACGATCTTCGTGATGCTCGAGTCGTCGGCCGCCGCGCGGACCTTGTTGATCAGTCCGCAGTAGCTGCTGCCATCGAACAGCCACATCCAGAAGTCGTAACCGTAGGCCAGAAAGCCTTTGATCTTGATGACTGCGACCGAACCCTTGCGGTCGAATTCGCAACCCTCTTCGTAAGCTCGGATCCGGTCGAACCAGTCGTCACCCGACATCGCGCTGAGCGTCTGCCGCTTGAGTGCCAGGTTCTTGGCAACTCGTGTTGCGTATGCCTGAAAGGATTGTGCATCGATTAACTGAACGCCGCTATCCATGATTCTTTTGCCTTCCGACAGAAAGTTTGGCTGCCAGTTTCAAGCACTCAGCCAACGGACAAATGTCTTCAGCTTCCTTCTGCCGTCGCACGACGAGCAGCACGGCCAGTTCCGAAGCGATCGCTTGTTCATCGAGATCCCTGCGGTACCGTGCGTAGACTTTGCACGCAGGTAGAACGGCGACCTTTAACCGCGCGGCATGTTTTTCCCACAACGATGGTGTGGGTTGTTGGTTCTTGCTCGCGAGGCGACTGAGTTCATTGGCCAGTACACCTTCGATGCGATCGACTGCTTCGGTCAGCACAATAATGGCCGAATCTGCGTTCAATCGATTGCGAGAACGCGAGTTCGCTCTAGACGGCCGATGGCCGCGCACCTGGTTGCGATGCGGTTTGAGGTTTCGCGAAACCGCCTCGATCACACGTTGTCGTGTAAAGTGCGGTGTCTGATCGTCGGCCGATGCGTTGTCCGAACCTCCGCCGCCGGCGGCCGGTTTGCTGGGCGCGATCGCGCCGAGCGTCGCCAGGTCGCCGAAGCCGCCGGGCAGCACGTACTTGTCACCCTGCGGTCCAATGGGATTCTGGTTGTCGATAGCGCGCCATTCATTCGCATTGACGATGCCGTTGCGGCGTTTGATCTCGAGCGTTTCCGCCTGCTTCTTGGCGTCGCCGCGGAGCAAACCCTCGAGCAGAAACTCGAGGAAGTACTCGTCGTCGAACGCCCGCATGAGTCGGCCGCGGGCATCGCGAACGCTGAGCACCTTGCGATAGAAGGCCCGTTCCATTCGAACCGCATCGGCCCTGACGCAGGTCATGACGAACTGCATGATCATCGCGTCGACGGTGTTGAACTTGTAATCGTCGAAGATCTGCACAATCGCCGGCGGCACGTTGTACATGCGGCAAATCTGGCGACCGGAAAAACCGCGGGTTTCGAGGAACTGGGCCTGCTGCGGATTGGCCTGCATCTCCTTCCACTTGGCGCCATTCCACATAATGGCCACCTGGTTCCAGTTGTCGATGCCGGAGTGCAGGCGGTTCATGTCCGCACGGAACTCGACGCGTTGGTCTTCGTCGTCGATGTAGCCCGGGTATTCAACAACGCCCGCCGGCCGCGCACCGGACTGGAACCACCTTGCGCCGTACTGCTGAGAAGCGATATCGATAGCGATCTCTTCCCGCCCCATGTCGATCACGCCCGGAGCGAGCAGTCCATTGCCGCCGAAGCCGCAGATATTGAGCATGTCGCGGTCCGGGATGGTGTGGAATTTGTAGCCGTTGCCGGTCAAATCTTTTACGTCGGTAAAAACGTCCCAGACAACGCGGCCGCCATCACGGCGTGGCGAGACTCGCGACGGGTGAATAGGCCAGAGAGCGATCGGGCGGTCGCTACGGTCACGCTCGATCTCGGCGAACCCATTGCCGCGGTTCACCTGCCGCATGTTCATCATCTCGTAGAACGTCATCGAATCCATTTCGGGATTCGGTTCGTCGTAGAGTAGGTACCAAGGGTCGCTGCCCTTCGCCCGCTCGCGCACGACCTCGGAAACCTGGCGATAGACGATCGGCGGCAGGCTGGCCAGGGTCTCGGCACGGGCTCGAGTGCAAGCGTAGGCCGTGGCCGACGTCATTCCGATCGATTCGTTGAAGGCGATGCCAGTCGAGGGCGTCGCACCGAACACGCCTGTGATGCCACCGCCCCACCAGTATTGCTCGCCGTTGCGCACCGCGGACACAGTACTCGCGGCCGCCGGCGATTGGTCCTCACTTCGGCGCTGCGCAAGCTGGTCTTGCCAGTCGTTGACAATTAACTGGTTGTTGTTGAACACTCGCCTGGGTTCGCCGAAAGAAGATAGTTCTGTCGTGCAGTCCTTGCTAATGAACTATGTTTTCGGCCTGTATGAGCCAGGTTCGGGCAAACCG
>JBQCJB010000127.1:0-3981 GCA_051953155.1 Aureliella sp.
GGTCTCTGGGAGCGCATGGCCGCCGACTACAAGAAGCGTTTCCAACTCGTCGACAATTCTTACGCGGTGACGCATCTGGAAAATGCGTTGTTGCAGGCCTACGTGCACGATGCCGCTGGCTACCGAATGGCTTGTCTGAAGTTCAGGGAGCAGCTCAAAAGCTCAGAGAATCCTGCCTTCCATCAGCTACTGGCGCGGGCGGTGGCTGTGACTTCTTTGCCCATCATGGAGGACAGCGAACTGCTCGCCCTCGCAGATCCTGCCTTGGAACGCAGCCGCCACCCATACAATCTCTATGTTTCCGGTTTGGCGCACCTGCGCACGGGTGATCTCGAAGAGGCGGTCCGGCGCCTGCAGGAAGCGATGACGGGGGCAGAGAAGTCACCCGAGCCGGTCCATCGATCGGGCTATGCGTCGCTGGCCCTTGCACTGCACAAGAGTTCTCGCCCAGCGGAAGCACAACAGGCACTGGCGCGAGCACACCAGGCATTTGATGAGACCGTCGCCAGTTTTGTCGACACTGCCGACGAGACCAGAAAAATACCCAAGACCCACGATTGGCTCGAATTCTGGCTGTATTTAAGAGAAGCGGAAAGCGTTATACGGCAGCAGCCACTCACCGAGGACGCTCGATTGAGTGAACGAACGCAAACCGCATGGGCCATGCTGACCGGGCAAGTTCAAAAACCTCCCCAGGCTGCCCCCTGAAAAGCGCCTCGCCAGCCAGTCGATTGCCGCGGCATCGTCGCACTGGTCTTCACTGCAAGCTGCGACCCTGTTTGTTTGTTGCCAGCTGTGCTCAGTACGGCTTGGGTGACATTTCTTTCCACCTTCGTTAGGAGAATATCCGATGAGAAGAACATTCGTGCGGAACCGCTCTGTCATCGCTGCCTTGTCATTGGCGATGAGCGTGCTCCTTTTGCCTGCCGCAACCTTTGGCCAACAGCCTAACGCAGAGCTGGCAACCGGTTCGCCTGGTCTTTCTGAGGCGGACAACCAGGCGATCCGGTCCCTCATCAAGGCGCAGGAGACAGCCTGGAACAAACACGACATGCGAGCTTTCACACAGGCGTTCTTGCGAGATGCAGAAGGCATCAACTCCGTCGGAATGCATTGGCGCGGAAAGGCTGCAATTCAGGAGCACCTGACCGACTACCACACCACGTTTTTGAAGGACGTGAAAGAGTATGTCGATGAAACGACCATCCACGCCATCGATAGCAGGTGCGCGGTCGCGGTTAGCATCTGGAAGGTCGACGGCTTCAAAGCTCCGACCGGCGATAATGTCCCTCCATCTCGTATTCGCGGCACGCTGGTACTGGTGAAACAGCCGGAGGGGTGGAAAGTCGCACAGTTCCAAAACACCACGATCGATGAGGCGGCTTTGAAAGGTGCCGCGTTGCTTTCGAAAGAATAGCCGGCTCCCGGCAAGAGCCGGCTGGCTGCGCATCCGCCCGAGCTTCCCCATCGCCACCGCGCGACGGGGAAGCATCTGTTCGACGAGCGCGACGAAGCGGTCCCTGGGTCAGCGCTGCGGCGCCAGTGCGAATGCTGCGAGTTCTTTCGATCGATTGCCCCCATGGCTGATTAGCGCGGCTGGGGGAGCCTTGTATGAAAGTTCTCTTCGGCCAAAAGAACTTGCATAATCTTCGCGTTTCCGCGCTCGATACCGCTGGCAATTGCGTCTCTTAGATTAGACCCTAATCTGACTCCAGCAAGTGCCTCTTCAGGCCCACCCAGCGCTTGCCGGTATCAATGGTCGCTCGCCGCGCAGGCGACTTCAGCGCTTCGCCACTGGTCCGTGTGAAAATGAGCTGGCTGGTGAAGCGCGCGGAATATCCATCGTGTTTTTATATGGTTGTCTTCTCGTATAAGCGGTCCCAACATGCCGAAACGCTGCGTTCGCTCCCTTCGATCTCCAAGATTCCCTTCCATCGGACGCTTGCGCACAGCCCTCCGCGTGGAGGCATTGGAAGAGCGACGTTTGATGGCTGGTCTGGCGTATGGAACTGCTGCCGACGGGCTTTTAGCAGTTGCCGACCCTGACGGTGAAAGTGAGGCCATGGTCGACCTCAGCGAGGTTGTGCGCACCTGGAAGGGCACTCCGTCGGAGCTGACCAGTTGGCTGCGTCAGGTCAACGAACAGGTCGCCCAAGAGCACACGGGACCTGGGAACGGCCACGGACAGGGGAGAGCCGATTTCAGTCTGCGGCCGACGACTGGACCGTCATTGAGCGACTGGAATGCCAACCGCATCAGCACGCCCCTGGCCAGCGACTTTGCGGCTAGCGAACTTGCGGCTGGCGATTTTGCAGCCAGTCTCGACGCGGCGGCTGCGTCGGCGGTGAGCGGCTTGCCACAGCTCAGCAGCAATCCCACGGCGCCGGCCACGTTGTACCTCGACTTCGATGGTCACTATGAAGCCACCTGGGGCAGCTATTCCAACGTGGTGACGCCCGTTTACGACCGAGATAGCGATCCGAACTCATTCAATGCAGAAGAAGCTGCTTTCATCCAGGACGTGTGGGCGATCGTAGCCGAGGACTACGCGCCGTTCAACATCAACGTGACCACGATCGAGCCCGACGTTTTGGCCGAAGGCATGCCCAGCAGCGCTGCCGACGGCGTGGCTCTGCGAGTCGCCATTGGCGGCACCCGGGCAGTGCTGAATGACTCGTCTGGTGTCATCGGTCGGGGATACATCAATTCATTTACGAGCACCGTTAGCAACGTTGCGTACGTGTTTCCGGTGACGGACAGCGGGTCGTTCAGTTCCGCCTTCACCATCGGGGCCGTCGTTTCGCATGAAGCCGGTCACAGTTTTGGACTGCAACATCAATCCGCGGTCTACGACTTCATTGCCCGCTGGCAAGGGATCATGAATCCGAGCGTGTTCGGGTACGAGGATGCGTGGTGGAGCCAGACCGATGACCAGGATGACATGGCAGTGCTGGCCGGCAGCCTTAATGGGTTTGGTTACCGCGCCGACGATCACGCCGACACGATCGCCAATGCCACCCCGCTGGCAGGCTCCGGAACCGACTTCTCGGGCAGCGGCATCATTGGCGCCGGAGGCGATGTCGACGTCTGGTCGCTGACGACTTCGCAAGTCCTAGGCATGAAAGTAACGGTCGGCGGTAGCGCGATAGGCCAAAACCTCGATGCGGTAATCGACCTCCTCGACGAGCAAGGAAACGTGTTAGTGACGGCCGATCCTAACAATTCAACCGATGCAGCGCTGGCCGTCGAAAGCGCGCCCACGGCCAAATACATCGCCGTGCGCAGCACCGGAGCCTATGGCCGCATCGGGCAGTACACGATCTCCGTGCAACCCGGCACTCCAGGCGTTTCGGTGAATCGACCGGCGACGCTGGCCACTAGCGAATTTGGCAAGTCCGACAAATTCTCCGTGTCGCTCAATAGCAAACCGACGGCCGACGTCGTCATTCCTGTTGCCTCGAGCAATAGCGGCGAAGCGACCACGTCCGTCGCTGAGCTAATCTTCACCCCTGACAATTGGTACTTGCCTCAAACTGTGACGGTCACAGGAATCGACGACGCCGCCGTCGATGGTGTGACGCCGTACTCGATCAACCTTGGACCTACTACAAGCGCGGATAGTAGTTATGAAGGGTTGCTGATCGATTCGCTCACCGGTTCCAACGCAGACAACGATGTGCCCGGCCATGCGTTTCAATTGGAGGGCTCGGGCACCATCTATGCGGACGAGATCGAAGTCGCTGCTGACGGAAGCATCTATATCACGGGCAACTTTAGCAACACGGTTGATTTCGATCCGGGCCCGCGCGTGACAGAGGTGAACTCGGGCTATCTTTCGGACGCCTTTATCGCAAAATATACAGCCTCGCATGAACTGATCTGGGTACAGCGATTCGGAGCCGATTCTGGTCTGACGTATCCGCGCGGACTGGCACTGGACAGCGCAGGCAATTCTTACATCTCCGGCTACACAAGTTCCGC
>JBQCJB010000128.1:0-2797 GCA_051953155.1 Aureliella sp.
CTCGAAATACCTTGGGATTTCGCGTAGTTGGCACGCGATTTCTCTTGGGTTTCCCCTTCCGGGGCAAGTGTTTGCTACTGGGAACATGCTGGCGGTTGGGTTATGATGGAGCCTGCTAAAGCGGTAAGGAGCAATTTCGCGCGGGGGATCGGAGAAGGTCCTTTGAAGTTTGCCCACCTGCCCTGACATTCCTATTTTTCCCGCCTACATGGATCAGGGTTTTCGCCTTAGCCCGCCAGGGAACCAGGCCGCCGGAGCGCATTGCGATCTTTCGAGCCATTGCCCAGCTCGAGCGATTGGCAGGCTTTGGAATAGACCGGATGTCACCATCGTCAGCGATTCTTTTGCCCAATATCTATTCCACGTCTTCGAGGAGTTCGGACCATGGCTAGTCGCGCAGCAACCCTAACCAAGCCCAAGTCGGCTGCGGTCAAACCAAAATCGAAAAGTGCGGCTGTCAAGGTTGCGTCGTCCGCCTCCGCCAAATCCGTCGTCGCCAAAGCAGGCGCCGCCAAGTCCGACGTCGTCAAGTCGACGGCCACCAAAGTCGACGCGCTGAAGGCCGACGCTGCCAAGTCCAACTCCATCAAAGCGAGCGCTGGTAAGGCAACCGTGGTCAAGGCTGTCGCCGGCAAAGCCGCACTTGCTCAACCCAAGCTGGTCAAGTCGCTGCCCGCCAAGAGCGCGGCCAAGGTCGCCAAGCCACTGGCTGCTGCGGCCAGCGCAAAAGCAAGTCTTGGCGAGGCGAGTTTGGCGATCAGCGGCGGGGCAAGTTTTGAATCGGCAGCGGCGAAACCGCGCCGTCGTTCCAAAGGCGAAATTCGCACGCGCATCTACTGGGCTGTGTTCAATCAGTCGCTTCGCCGCGTTGCGGTGTTCGAATTCGATCAACGCGACGAAGCCGAAAAGCGGGCCGCCAAACTGACCAAGGCCAGCGGCGAACACCACTTTCTGCAAAAGATCAAAGCGATCGTCCAGTAACAGTGAGCTCTCGGCGGGCTTAGCCCACCGGCTCGGCAATCCCCTGTTCGGCCGAGTAGACCAGTTCGGCGAATAGCCCGCCGCGCAGTACCAATTCGTCGTAGGTTCCCGTATCGACGATCTCGCCTTCATCGAAGACGAAGATGCGATCGCAGTCCTTCAGCGTTGTCAGCCGGTGCGCGACCAGAATCGTGGTCCGCTGGCCGGCGGCAACTCCGAGCGCTCGCTGGACGCAACGCTCGCTGATGTTGTCCAGCGCGCTGGTGGCTTCGTCCAGAATCAATACCGGACCATCGCACAGCAGCAGCCGCGCGATCGCGATCCGCTGCCGCTGACCGCCCGACAAGTTGTTGCCGCGTTCGGACACCAGCGTCTCGTATCCTTCCGGCATGGCCATGATCTCGTCGTGGATATTCGCGGCGCGAGCTGCCTCTTCAATCGCCTCCTGCGAGCAACCTTGGCAGCCGTAGGCAATGTTGGCTGCTATCGAGCCTGCGAAGACAAACGGATTCTGGCCGACGTAGCCGATCGTATCGGCCAGTTGTTGACGCGTGACCTGGGTCAGGTCGCGACCGCAGAAACGCACCTGTCCGCTGGTCGGATGCAGCAAACGCAGGAGCACCTTGATCCATGTCGATTTGCCCGAGCCTGAACGGCCGGCCACGCCGATCGTCTGCCCGTGACGGATGCTGAGCGATACGTTGCGGAGGACGCGCTTGTTCCCTCCGGCAACTTCGTAACCGGCGCTGAGCCCCTCGATGTCGATCAGCGGCTGGCCCACGACTGGAACGAGCTTGTCGGGATTATGGGTTGCGAAAGAGACGTCTTGAGGCTTGTCGAGAATCTCGAGCAGGTCGCCCATGTGGAGACTCGATTCGTGCCCTTCATCGACGACGCGGTGGATTTCATTCAAAGGCGACATGACGTTTAAAAATAGTACCGAAAAGGCGAGCACGTCGCCGTAGTTGATCGTGCCGTTGATCGCCATGTAAGTCGCGGCGCCCAGGACGAGGATGTGAAAGAAGCCTTCGTTCAAGGCTTTGCCGCAGCCATACAAGCTCATGGCGAAGTGGTGCCGGATTTCGCGGCGCCGCCGACGCTCCATCGCATCGGACAAGCGATGCGTTTCGTCCTTGCCCGTGTTGGCCACGCGCACGTATTCTGCGCCGCTGAGTTGTTCGACCAAGGTGCCGTCGATCTCCTCGCAGTCGCGCATCAGTTTCAAACGCACCCCTTTCTGATTGCTCAGCTGGCGGAGCGTCAAGTAAATCGAAATCGGCACTACGCCCAGCATGGCCAAGCCTAACCAGGGCTGTTTGTAGGTCGCCGTCAGGATCGCAAACAGGCCGGTGAGAATCGCCGGAACGAAGTCCAGAAACATCAAACGGACGAAGCGAACCAAGCCGTCCACGCTGCGAAAGATCTTGCCATGCAGCGTACCGACCTTCTCTTGTCCCAGCGATTGCATGTCCAGTCGCATGACGTGATCGACCACCCGCAGTTGCACGTCGCGATTGAGACGCGTGCAACTGCTCTCGACCAGCATCCGGCGAACGACGTTCAAGACCTCGCGCGTCACATAGATGCAAGCCAACAGGCCCAGCACGCGCACCGCCGCGGCGTACATCGCGTCTTTGCTCTCGCGGCTATTGCTGACCGCATCGACCAAATGCCCAAGCAACATCGCTACGCCGATGTTGGCGGCGCTGGTGACCGCCATGATCAAACCGGCGGCTCCCAAGGCAAGGCGATATCTCTTGGCTACTAAAAACCAGGTTTCCCGAATGCGCTGGCCGATGAGAAGAATTTCACGAAC
>JBQCJB010000129.1:0-7019 GCA_051953155.1 Aureliella sp.
AACCCATTTACTGCGGCGCGGGGATCCCGAACAACCACTGGAAAAAGTCGTTCCCTCGCTGCCGGCGATCGTCGGAGATCTGTCGCTGGCCGCGGATGTCGACGACGCGGTCCGCCGTCGCGCGCTGTCCGAATGGTTCGAGCGGCCGACCAGTCCGCTGGTCGCCAGGGTCATCGTCAATCGAGTCTGGCAGAATCACTTTGGCCGCGGGCTGGTCGATACGCCCAGCGATTTCGGCACCAGCGGCGCGCCCCCCAGCCATCCTGAGTTGCTCGATTGGCTCTCTGGTGAATTGATCGCGCACCAGTGGTCGCTGAAGTGGCTGGAGCGGGCGATCCTGCGTTCGCGCACCTACCAGCAGTCCAGCCGCATCGACCCAGCCGCGGCTGCGGTCGATGCCGACAATCGCCTGCTGTGGCGCTTCCAATCGCGGCGGATGTCGGCCGAGGCAATCCGCGACAGCGTGCTGCGAATCAGCGGCAGCCTGAATTTAGAGATGGGAGGCCCGGGATTTGACTTCTTCAAAGTTCGTGGCGGTCTGACCGGTTTTCCACCGCTGGAGCAGTTCACCTCCCGCGAACTTCGGCGAATGGTCTACGCCCACAAGATCCGCATGGAACGCGTGCCGGTTTTCGGCGCTTTTGATTGTCCCGACGCCGGCCAGGCCAGCCCGAAACGCACGGAATCAACCACGCCGATTCAGGCTCTGAATCTGTTCAACAGTCCCTTCATCGCCCAGCAAGCGGAGGCCTTTGCTCAGCGGCTGCAGGCCGAGTGCGAAGTAGCGGCGGACATCAACGCCGATCGCGATCGACGCTTGGTCGAGACCGCCTTTGCGATGGCGCTTGGACGGTTGCCCGACGCTGCCGAGCGGGCGGCCAGTTGCCGGGTCGCGGCTGAGCACGGCCTGGCGACACTGTGCCGAGTCCTCTTCAATTCGAACGAGTTTTTGGTTTTGCCGTAGGTTTTCCGTTTTGCCATAGGTTGGGAGCGATGCCGATGCGCGGCGATTGGCTGGTAGATCGACGTCAGTTCTTCGGCACGGCCGCCACGGCGCTGAGCTCGGTGGCTCTCACCGGTCTGTTGACGAAGGATCAATTGCTGGGTTCGGACACGCCGACGATCGATCCGGCGCGGCCCTACGCCCAGCGACCGACGCACTATCCCGCGCGAGCGAAACGCGTGCTGGTCATCTTCTGCGCAGGCGCCTGTAGCCAACTGGAAACCTGGGACTACAAGCCGGAATTGATCAAGCGCGATGGCCAGCCGATGGCAGGCGGACCGCCGGTAACCTTTCAGGGGCCGTCGGGCAACTTGGCTCGTCCACAGTATCGTTTTCGACCGCGGGGACAGAGCGGCAAGATGGTCTCCGATATGGTCCCGCACCTGGCGGAACTGGTCGACGACTTTTGCTTCGTGCATTCGTTGACTAGCAAGTCCAACACGCACGGCCCGGCGGAAAACTTTCTTTCGACCGGTTCGGTGTTCGATGGCTTTCCCGGCATGGGAGCTTGGGTCAGTTATGCGCTGGGAACTGAAAACGAAGACCTGCCGGCTTTCGTGGCGATTCCTGACCCGCGCGGGATGCCGCAAGCCCGCGTCAACAATTGGGGATCAGGTTTCTTGCCAGCGGTGTTCCAAGGCACGGCGTTCAGTTCGACCGAACCGATCAGCAATTTGACTCCGCCGTCGCGCGTTAGCGCCGAAAGCGACCTGGCCGCGCGACGCTTGCTCGCCCAACTCAACAATCGCCACTTGGAGATGCATCCCGGTGATCGGTCGCTGGCCGCCCGCATAGCCAGTTATGAATTGGCTGCGCGGATGCAGTTGTCGGTTCCAGCGCTAGCCGATCTGTCTCAAGAGCCCCAGCACGTGCTGCGGATGTACGGCGCCGATTCGCAGAACAAGGTGAAGGCCGATTTCGCCAGGAATTGCATACTGGCGCGGCGACTGATCGAAGGAGGCGTGCGCTTTGTCCAGTTGTTCAACGGCGCCTACGCCAGCGGCGGAGCGCTGAATTGGGACGGCCATCAGAAACTGCGCGAGCAGTACGATGTTCACGGCGAAATCATGGACCAACCGGTCGCTGGTTTGGTTCGGGACCTCAAACAGCGCGGTTTGCTGGCCGATACGCTGGTACTGTGGTGCACCGAATTCGGCAGGATGCCGATGTTCCAGAAAGGCGCCCAAGGCCGGGATCATAATCCGCTCGGGTTCACGGCCTGGATGTGCGGCGCGGGCGTGAAGGCGGGGATGAGCTACGGCGCGACCGATGAACTGGGTTTCCAAGCTGTCGAGAACGTGCTGTCGCTGCACGACCTGCACGCGACGCTTCTGCACCTCCTGGGACTCGACCACAAGCGTCTGACCTACCGCCATAACGGGTCGGCGCGCCGCTTGACCGACGTGCACGGACACGTGATCGAGCCAATCTTGAGCTGACAGCTGCATTCGGAAAAATTCCGGTTTTCGCGAATTTGCTGTTAACTTTCTCAGCCTGCGCCGCATCCGCTGCGCAAGATTTGTCACCGCCGGCATGACCGGCAGGCCGCTCTGCAAAAGTCGCGGCTGGGCTGCGGCATTCTGAGCGCTCGCGCCTGCGACAAACCTACATTAGCGATGGCCGAACAGATCAAACACCGGAATGTCACAACTTTCACGTTGGCAAACCCGCATGATGTTTTTCCGAGGTCGTCGGCACAATGCATCTCCAGTGAACCGCCGCGGCGGGGCGCTGATCGAATTCGCCGTATGCATGCCGGTTTTTTTCTGCATCACCATGGGCACGATTGAAACGTGCCACATGATCTATTTGCGGCAATCCCTGAAAATCGCGGCCTACGAGTGCGCCCGCTTGGGCATCGTTCCCGACATGACGCGCGACACGCTGGAGGATCAATGCGATGTCCTGCTGCAGGCGAGAAAAATTCGTGGCTATCGATTCGATTGCGAACCAGCCGATCCGAAGCTCTTGGAATATGGCCAGCTATTCACCGTCGAGGTCAGCGCCTCGGCTGATGAGAATGCCTTGGTAGGAAGTTGGTTCTACCAAGGGAAAACGATGTCCGAGTCTGTGCGCGTCATGGCAGAACATTGATGAACAAATTGGAGCCCCTCGTGAATCATCACTTAAACGGTCGTCGCGCAGAAACTAATCGCACGGTGCGCCGGCGCGGCGCGTGCATGGTATTGCTGGCGGTGCTGTTCCCGGTGGTGCTGGCCATTGCTGCGTACGCCATTAACGTCGTCTATATGGAGCTGGCCAGGACGGAGCTGCAGATCACGACCGATGTCGCCGCGCGAGCCGCGGGACGCGTCCTGGCGGTTACCGGCAGCCAGCAGCAGGCAGTGGAGGCTGCGGAACGTTTGATGGAGGCGAACCCCTTCGTCAATGAGACGCTCAGCCAGGACACGGCCGACATTCTGTTCGGCATCTCGACTCGATTGGCCGAAACAGAGCGTTATTCGTTCCGCGAGGGACAGCATCCCAACGCTGTTTGCATCGCTGCCAAAGGCAAAGTCCGGGTGCCCATGCTCTTTCCGACGATGGGCATCCCCGTCGACTTTCGGCCGACGAAGTCATCGATCAGCACGCAAACCGTGCTGGATATCGCGCTGGTGATCGACCGCTCCGGCTCGATGGCATACGCTGCCAACGAATCCTCCAATGGTCGTAATCCGCGGGCCGCTCCGCGTGGCTGGGCGTTCGGTTTAGGCATACCGCCCGATGCGCGCTGGACGGACGCCGTCAATGCGGTCGACGGGTTTTTAAGCCTGATGAAAGAATCGAGCCATGATGAACACGTATCGTTAAGCTCGTACAGCAGTAAGTCGAAGACCGATGTCAACCTGACGGACAACTACGACGCAATCGATCGGGCGATGGCCAAATACAGCGCCAAATTCGAGGGTGGATCGACGAACATCGGTGACGGGATTCTCGAAGGAGCCAAGACGCTCAGCGACAAGGCCATTGCCCGTCCGTGGGCCACTCGGGTGATGATTGTCCTGACCGACGGCATCCATAACGTGGGCACTGATCCGTACTACGCGGCTCAACGGGCAGCGGCTGAAAACATCCTGATTTATACGGTCACGTTTTCCAACGAGGCTGATACTTCGAGCATGGAGCACGTCGCTCAGATCGGTTCGGGCAAGCACTTTCATGCAGTTACCGCCGATCAGTTGGCCGAGGCCTTCGAGGACATTGCCCGCAGCCTACCGACACTCATTACCTATTAGGCCAATTGCGAATTGACGATGACGACGAATGCCATTTCTCCTCGCAATCGAACCCGCGCGGGCGCGACTCTGGTCGAATTCGCGGTCGTGCTGCCGGTGGTTATGTTGTTTTTTGCGGCGATGGTCGAGACCAGCCGCGCGCTGCTGTTGAGGCATACTGCGGACACGGCCGCCTATGAGGGAGCCCGCTCCGGAATGGTGCCAGGGGCTACGACGGAGCAGGCTCGCCAAGCCGCGCAGGCTCTCTTGGATGCGGCGGGATTGCGGAGAGCGAGCGTTTCGGTAACGCCCGAGGAGCTCACCGAGGAGAGTTCGCTGATCACCGTTCACGTCGAAGTGCCCGTCACTTCCAATTCATGGATCGCCCCCGTGTGGTTTACCAGGGGGAGCGTCGTGAGCGAAGTGACGCTCTTTTGCGAGCGTCCGCCGCTGGTGCAGTTAACAGCGGTTCCGGCGATCAAGGCCAAGAAGACCAAGGCAAAAACGACGACGGGTCTCTAATCCGCAAAAATTGCCATAAATATGCTGCAAAATTTGGAAACGGCCACGCTCGGCTACGACAGGTCGACATTTCTCTGCTTTCACCTCCGTGGTGGCCATTAGTGAGATAGGCTTTCGATAGCGGCTGGTTGTACGCTTTTTTCGAGCGGCCGGTCGTACTGATTCTTGGACGTCATAAAGCTTCTCGCCCGAAAAATGGAGCTTGCCATGCTACGCGCCGACGGCTTCTCCTGGCCACTGACGCGGCCCGCACAGCGGAGTCGCCGCGGTTCGGCCGCTGTGCTGATTGTGTGCATGATCTTCGTACTCATCACCTTGGCTGCGTTCACGGTTGACTACGGGTATATGCAGCTGGTGCGGACGGAACTGCGGGCGGCGACCGACGCGGCCGCTAAGGCCGGTGCGGAAGCTCTGTCGCGCACTCAGAACCCCACGACGGCGAAGGAGGAAGCGGTCCGTTATGCGGCTCTCAACAGTGTCGGCGGTCGCCCCTTCCAGCTGAGCACCAGCGATATTGTGCTCGGGCGAGTGAACCCCAGCAACTCGGGGCGCTGGGTCTTTGACGCCAACAGCACTCCTCCCAACGCCGTCCAAATCAGCGCTCGAACCGGGTCCAGCGCGGCCCATCCCGCCGTGCCTCTGTTTTTTAGCGGAGTGCTCGGAAAGAAGGATTTCTCGCCGGCTTATCAAGCCACCGCCGGCCAGCAGGAAGTCGAGATCTGCTTGTGCTTGGACCGATCCGGCTCGATGAACTTCGACATGACCGGCGAGGAGTATTCATTCGCTCCGAACAATCCGCTGCTGGTCAAGTCGCTGAAGTCGATGGGCTTTATCTGGCAGAACATGCTTTCTCCACCGCACCCCACGGCCAGCCGTTGGGCCGCTCTGGACGGAGCGATCAACGTCTTTCTGACCGAAGTCGGAAAATTGAGCACCCCTCCGCGCACGGCGCTCGTGACGTGGGGTTCCGATTGCGACTTGCCGATCAAACCGTATACGCATTATTCGGCGTATACCAAAGAGCTGATGCTGCCGGCCAGCGGCAGTTTCAGTTGGACGACCAATGCAGCGGCCATCGACAGCGTGGTCAGCAACCTCGGGGCCAACACGATCATGGGCGGCACGAACCTTTCAGCCGGCCTGGATGCTGCGGTTGACGTTCTTCAAGGGAGCAACAACAACAAACTGGCCAGCAAGGTCGTGGTTCTGCTGACCGACGGCGAATGGAACGAAGGCCGTGATCCGATGTTGTCAGCCTATGACGCTCGGGCGGAAGGCATCATCGTGCATTGCGTTTCGATGTTGACCGAAAGCCAGTCAGTGCTGGAGAAAATCGCTTCGACCACGGGCGGCCGCTATTGGAAGACGCGCAACGAAGCCGAGCTCAGCAAAGCATTCACCGAAATTGCCAACTCGCTGCCGATCGTCCTGACCGAGTAACGCAGCGAACTGTGCGAGCGCCTGGCCCTCATAACCGCTACGCGCCTTCTTTTCCTAGCCATCCGGCCGATGGTTTCTTGGATACGCACCCCCCGATGTTTCGAAACGGCGACGTAGAGTTGCCTTAGGGCGGCTGCATAGGTTTCGACGCGCGGGCAAGCTTCACCGCACGTGCGTTCTGACGCGAATGTGCCACCCCATAAACGATCTACTGGGAGTCTTGTTGCGCCCGCAAGCTCGCCTCCAAGTAGCCCTGTAAGGTCCTGCTCCTGCCGAAAGCAAGTTTTACAGTCTCATGCTACAGCGCTTCGTATCCGCCATCCGTGAGCTTTTCACCGACCCGCCTCGCCAACCCCAGGGACCGAAAACCAACGGCCCGCTCCTGGACGCGTGCGTGCTGGAAGATCGATTTCTCTACAGCGCTACGGCCATGCCCGTCGACATGGTCGACGGCGGCTCCCTCGACTGCCAACCGACCGAGGCCGAAGTCGATGCGCTGATGAGCCTGGTCAGCCAACAGATCGACGGAGCTCTCCAATCGGCGACCCTCGACAGCTCGACAAGCACCACCGGATCGGTAACTGACGCGGCCGATTCCACCACGCAGGTCGCGGCGCTCGATTCAGCCACGCTCGACGGGCTCACCGCGGACGGATCGACGCCCGACGGGACGACACTCGACGGGACGACACTCGACGGGACGACGCTCGCTGGGACGACGCTCGATGGGACGGCACTCGACGGGACGGCGGCTGGAAATCTCGCAGCGGCGGAGGTGGACTCTGGTGCCACGGTCTCCGAGGCGCCTGCGGGCCAGCTCCGGCATGACGTGGCCT
>JBQCJB010000130.1:0-2031 GCA_051953155.1 Aureliella sp.
AGAGCAGTTGACCTTGGGAGCGGCAAAGAGTCTCTCGAATCGAGAGCGACGCAGTGAGAAGGTGGCTAGCGACTGCGTGAGAGTTTCTAAACGTTTGTCGAGTTTAGGATTCTGATAGGAGCGGCGAGTGGTGAGCCACACTACCACTCGCCGCTGCATCGATAGCCGAGTTGGCTATTTCTTCTTGGCGGCTTTCTTGGCTGCCTTCTTGGCGCCTTTGGCAGGAGCAGCTTTCGCCTTCTTGGTTGCGGCTTTCTTGGCCATCGTAACACCTTTCACGATTTGAGAACTCCATCGAACTATGCTCGCGCGAGCATTTCCATGGACGCTGAATATAGAGATCCGCTGAAACGGAATCGAGTGGAGAATGTCAATCGGTGATAATTTTTTTTCTTTTTTTCTGCTACCGAAAAACGACCACCGATCGACGATTGATCGACAACTGATTGGCGAACAACCGACGAACAAACTCGCCGCGGTCCATGCGCGGCTCACTTCAGCGATTCATAGGCAGCGGCGATCAGGTGGCAGGCTTGATCGACATCTTCTTCGGTCGTGTTCCAGCCGAAGCTGACGCGCAGCGTCCGCGCGGCTTGATCGGTCGACAGGCCGATCGATGCGTAGGTGGGGCAAACGCGGCCGCGGCCATGCCGATAGGAACCCGAGGGGGCGGGCATCAAACAGATTTCTGGAATGCGAAGCTCGAGCGCTTGGGCGTCGATGCCCGGCAGTTCGAAGCTGATGCAACCGGGCAGACGCGATGCGCGGGCGCCATGCACGCGGAGCGGCGCCAACAGCAGATGTTCCAGCTGGCGATGGAAACGATCGCGCAGGTCGCTCAAGCGATCTCCGGCCAGTTCCATGCCTTGGCCGACCAGCCGCGCGGCTTGTCCGAGTCCGACGATGTGTGAAATGTTTTCGGTGCCCGGTCGCAAACCACCTTCGTTCCCTTCGCCGAACATGATCGGTTCGATCGCCACGCCCATGCGGACGACCAGCGCTCCGATGCCTTTCGGGGCGTAAAACTTGTGTCCGCTGAGGCTGAGCAGGTCGACGCCCAGTTCATCGATGTTGACCGGGATCTTGCCGACGGATTGGGAGGCATCGGTGTGCAGCAGCGCGCGATGTTCCTGGCACAACTCGGCGACGGCGGCCAGCGGTTGGATCGTACCGATCAGGTGGCTGGCGTGAATCAGACTGACCAGTCGCGTGTTCTCGCGCATGGCTCCTTCCAGTTCGCTCAGCCGGATCGTCCCGTGCTCGTCGCTGCCGATATAGGTCACTTGCCAGCCGCGATTCTCCAGTTCGTCGGCGCACCGCAGGACGCTGGCGTGTTCGAGACTGGAGGTGATCAGGTGGGGCGTCAATTCGGGCTCCTGCTGAGCCACCGCCTGGGCGGCGCCGAGCAAAGCCAGATTGACGCTCTCGGTGCCGCCGCTGGTAAAGACGACTTCCGACGGGTGGCAACCCAGCAGAGAGGCCAGATGGGAGCGGGCGTCTTCGATGGCTTCTTGGGCGGCGCGGCCGAGCCAATGGGTGTTCGACGGATGCGCATAAAACTCGCCCAGAAACGGCATCATGGCGTCGCGGACGCTGCCGGCAATTGGGGTAGTCGTGTTGTAGTCCAGATAGATCGTTCGCATTGCAGGCCTGAGCGTTTCACAGCAGCAAATCACGCAAGGACTCTCTATCTAACTCGGCCTGCCGGGCGAAGGCACGGGGCGACCGGCCACGGCGGCTGCACTTCCGCTGCTTTTTGGGCAATTTCTGCCGGTCGTGCCAATCGAACCGTCGGCGCGGTCGAGCGGCCGGCCGTGCGACGCGTGCCCCATACGGCCTCTGCGAAAAGCGTCTCTTTTTCCGAAGCGCCCCTTGTCGACTTCCTATACTCGATTTTGCCGCAGGGGCTCGCGGTTGGTATCAGTCGGTTGGAAACCGGCGGGGCGACGTCTTTACCCAAAGCGGAGCTGGCAAATGGTTCATCGCGAGCGTGGATTCACTCTGGTCGAGCTCTTGGTAGTGATCGCGATC
>JBQCJB010000131.1:0-4035 GCA_051953155.1 Aureliella sp.
GGCGGTATGCGAATCAAAAACGCCAATCACCGTACCCCGTGTCGCGACACTCATCTTTGCTTCTCCTCGTTAAGAGTTCATCACCTTTTATGGCACCGGCCCAAACTGAACGTTCACCGCTCAGTTCGTCCGCAGCGACGCGCAAAGGGTGATCGCGCGCCGCCGTTTTCGTGCGGATCGGCCAGTGCCCTACCAAAAGACGATTAAGCAAATGAGGTGCCGCGGCGCACAGCAGGCACGGTGATATAGCCCCAGAGCGCGAGCAGAAGGCCACTTAGAAGAGGCCAGCCCTGATCATTCGGCTGGGCGATCAACATCCCCAACCACAGCGCCACCAGAACCGCCAAGCCCCGGCGCGCATCGCTCCGCAGCCAAAATCCGATCGGCACCAGCAGCCACACCAGGTCGTAGAAATAAAAGTGCGGGCTCAACAAGGCGGTGGTCAGCAGGACGCGAAACAGAAACTCCGGTCGCTCGTAGCGGGCCGTGCCCTCTGCCTCGGGATAACGAACCAGCAGCCCGAGCATGGCCGCGGCCGCGCCCAGCCACAACCCGATCGCCAGCGGACGAGGACAGCCACATGCGCCGAGCAAACTCCACAGACTGGTCGACCAGCCGCTGCGGTATCCGCCGCTGGCCTGATAGTCCGCACTACCGGCGATGACCTGCGCATAGTCCATCCAGACTTCGATCGGCATCAAGGCCGCGGTCAGCCCGACCAGACCGATGAGCGTTACAAGCAGGCCGGCAACGAAACGCCATTGCCGATCGCAGAGCATCAGCAGCGGCAGCACGAACGCCAAGGTCGGCTTGAGAGCCAGCAGCCCCCACAAGCAGCCTGCGGCAAACGGTCGGCCCGCGCGCAGACTGCGCCAACTGGCCGCCAGCAGCAGGCACCACAGCGTCCCCTTCTGCCCCATGACCAGCCCCATAAAGAGAGCGGGAAAGAGCAGGGCGGCGCACCAAAACAACCACAACCAATCGCGACTTGGCGAACTCCCTTCCGCATCCGGGGCTCGCTGGACGCACCACGCCGTCGCGGCATAGCAGCCCAACATCAGCACCAACCAGAGCGGCACGGCGGCTCGGTAAGGCACGGCGGCCAGCGGCGCCACCAGGCAGTAATAGGCCGGCGGATAGACGGCTGGATAGAAGTCGTGCTCCGGCCAGACAAAGCCCAGCCGCGCGGAATCGTGCTGCCAGGCGACGAACCGCTCGGCGTCGTAGATGTCGGCTGCCGCGCCGCTGAGCAGCATATCGCCCGCTACCCACTCCTGCAGAAAATCGGCTCCGTAGGGGACGTCGCAATTTTCCGACCAGCGGAAGTTCGGATTCGTCAGCCAAATGAGCCCGCCCAACACCGCGCAGGCGCCCACCACGCTGAACCAACTAGCGTTGCCCTTCGCCGCAGAGCAGCGAACAGACCGGGTCGGTGCTTGAGCGGCCGAAACAGAGGCGGTCATAGCCATCGGTACCAAGAGAGCGCGGAGTGCGAGACCATAAACCTTAGGTCACGCTTCCGCTGCCTCGCTTGGAAAACGGAGATTTTTCCCCGACGACCGCCGGTCGCTGGTCACCACTGCCGGTCTATCGCAGCCGGGCGGCTTACGACGGTGCAGGCTCCACTCACAGGGCCTCTCGCGGAACCTGATCGAATACTCGATCGACGGCCTCTTCCCAAACGCGCTGGAACTGGTCAGCCGGCGCGGCCACGGCGTTGGGAGCTTCGCCGAGCCCCTGTGTATTCAGTGCGTTGATGACCAAGAGGGCATCGATGGACGACACGAAGTTGTCGCTGTTGACATCCAGAAAAGGAGGCGGAGAACCGCCTGGCACCGGCCCGGGGCCGACGGCGTTCAAATAATTGATGACCAACAGCGCATCCAATGGCGAGACGAAGCCATCGTTGTTGGTGTCCGGCGGGTTGGCCGCATTGTGGTAGCTGCCGTCGCTGTCGGTGACCTGAATGGTTCTCTTGGCCTCCGCATATCCGGGAGCGGCCGCCGTCACTTCGACTTGCCGCGACCCAAGAGTCGTGCTGTGCACGGCCGTGACCGGAAAAGTCACGCTGGTCGCATTGGCCGCAAACACGATCGAGGCTGGCACGGTGGCAGTTGCCGCGTCGCTGCTGGAGATGCTGACGGTCAGCGGCTGGCTAGAGTCGCCGCCGCTGCGCGTCAGGGTGCATGTGGCTTGCCCGCCCAGTTCCGGTATCGTCGTCGCACTGACCGTCATCGTCAGAGCTGGAAACGTCGTCGGTGGCACAGCCTGCACGGTCAACTGGTACGCGCCGGTTGCATCCGTACCGCCCGACAGATCTCCGCTACCGGAGTTCGGATTGTAAAGCGTGTTGTTCGAGTTCGAGACACCCAGATAATAGGTGCCGCTGCTGGCAAACGTGTAACGCAAGTAAGCATCGAACCCGATCGTCCCTTCGCCCGGCGCAGCCGCATTGTCGTTGAGCGCCAACTGCTGCCCCAGCGAATTGAACAACCGCAAGTACGATCCCAAGCCTCCCGGTCCATTGAGCGCGGTATCGATGTCGAAGTCGACGACCTGCCCGGCGGTAACCGTAAACCGCCACATATCGACATCGACATCCGGCGAAATCATGTCGCTGTTGGAGACCGGCGTCGAAGTGATCGCGCCGAGCGAAACCGCCTCGGAGAGCGCATCATCCGGATCGTTAGCCGGCGCTGCGGGAGTCTGCACCGTCAGGCGGTAATCGCCCGTCGAATGCAAGCCTCCCAGCGTATCGCCATTGCCGCTGAGCGGATCGTAGTTCGTGTTGTTCGAGTTGGAGACGGCAATCGCATACGTCCCGCCGGTAGCGAAGGTGTAACGCAGGTACGGATCAAAGCCGACCGTGCCTTCGTCCGGCGCAGCCGCGTTGTCGTTGGCCGCCAACAGTTGGCCTTGCTGGTTGAACAGCCGCAAGTAACCGCCCAGTCCACCGGGCCCGTTGAGCAGCGTGTCGACATCGAAATCAACGACCTGTCCCGCGTTGACCGAAAAACTGTACATATCGACGTCGATATCAGTACTGATCGACGCATTGCGGCTCACGGGCGTAGTCGTGATGGCCCCCAGCGGAGTCGCTTCCGAAATCGCATCGTCGGGATCAGGCGACAGCACCTGGATGGTCAACTGATAATCGCCAATCGAATTTAGACCGCCCGCAATATCGCCGGTGCCGTCGACTGGATCGTACGCCGTGTTGTTGGCATTGGAGACTCCGATCGCGTAAGAGCCAGCGGTGAGAAACGTGTAACGCAGGTAGGCATCGAAGCCGACGACCGATTCACCTGGTGCAGCCGCGTCGTTATTGAACGCTAACTGCTGTCCGTTGGCGTCGAACAATCGCAGGTACGATCCCAACCCGCCGGGACCGTTGGCCAGTGTGTCGATATCGAAATCGACGACCTGCCCGGCGGTCACGGTGAAGCGATACATATCGACATCGATGTCCGGTGCGATCGTGGCGCTCCTGGTGATCGGCGCGGACGACAGCGGCCCGAGCGAGGTCGCTTCGAAAATCGTATCGTCGGGGTCGGTCGGCAGGGCTTGGACGGTCAACTGGTAGGTACCGATAGTATTCGCCCCGCCCGCCGTGTCGCCATCGCCGGTCACCGGATCGTACTGGACGTTGTTCGCATTGGAGACGGCTAGATAGAACGTGCCCGAACTCGGGAACTGCACCCGCATGTAGGCATCAAAGCCGACCGTATTTTCACCCGGCGCTGCCGCATTGTCGTTGGCTGCCAACTGCAGCCCCTGGGCGGTGAACAGGCGCAGGTAGGACCCCAGCCCCCCCGGGCCGTTCAGTGCGGTGTCGATATCGAAATCCACGATCTGCCCGGCGGTCACCGTAAAGCGATACATGTCGACGTCCACATCGGGAGAGATGTCGGCCGTCACGGCCAACGGCGCCGTCGTCACCGTTCCCAACAGCGTGGCTTCCGAGATCGCGTCGTTGTTATCGGTCGGCGGCGCGCCGGGAATCTGAATCGTCAGCTGGTAATCGCCGATCGAGTT
>JBQCJB010000132.1:0-7515 GCA_051953155.1 Aureliella sp.
AATAGTCATACATTGCCTTATGAAAAATATTTCTTTGCCGGCGGCCCCAATAGTATAAGAGCGTGGAAGCTTAGAAGGTTGGGTCCCGGATCTTATGCGCAAATAGACAGTACCACAGGACAAATAAGTTATAAAATCGAAAGACCTGGCGAAATACTTTTTGAAACTGCTGCAGACGCAATTGATATTCCTCGAGCGTCTCGACCGGTCCGCGCGGTATCGCCAGTTCGCGCTGCACCTCGGGATCGTCGGGCAAGCGATTGATCGTTGCATCGTCCAGCCGGCAATCCATATAGGTCGCCAACGCCCCGCGCGCATCGAACGTGTTTTCGAATTCGCCGGCCAGATGTTTCAAGCGAGCCGCGGATAGGCTGGTGTTCATGACCCAGATCGCATGCTCGAGCATGTACTGGGCGGTAAAGGGCGAATTCAGCTCGAGCCGGCTGCGGAGATTGGCTGCATACAAGCGAGCCAACAGCGGTGTTTGCCAAAGAGCGACCTGGGCGTCGGGCTGCAGTTTCTTCAAGCGCTCGGCCAGACTCTTCAGCTCGGGTTGCAAGCGCAAACGGTCGTCGCCGGTCAACGAGGCCTGCAAACTGGCCATGCGATCGCTCAGCCCGCTCGGCTCCGATTCCAAGAGAAATTCGACCTTGGCCGCATCGTTGGCGTTGACCGCATAATCAAAGCGGCCCGGAACGTCCAAGCGCCTCAGCACGCGCGGATCGGATTGGACGTCCGCGAGTGTCGCCAGGGCGAGCGTATCCGGATGCAGGATCGGCAGGCCTAACTTTGGCTCGAAGAGATATATCTTCTGACCGATCACGACGCCGACGGCCCACAGTTTGGCCGACGGACTGCTGGGCAGGCGCAGCGCGACCCAGGTGGTCGGCAATTCGCGCTGGAGCGCTAGCGCCGTGAAAACTCGCCCTCGCTCGACAAAGTCGCCGCGGGCGTAGAGGATCGTTTGCCAGGGCAAATACCGATAACCGATGCCGCTGTCGCTCAAAGGCACCCGCGGGTCGTCGAGCAATTTTTCGACATCGCTCGGTTCGCCATAGGTGACGATGTTGCGGACGGCCCAGTCGAACAGCTTGCAGGCTTGTTCCAGTTGGCCGAACTCCTCGGCCGGCATTGCCCCTGACTGCTCGGACAACCAGGACTGGATCAATGAGTCGCGGAGCGGCTGAGCCACGATCCACGACGACAACTGACGGTACAGCCGGCACTGGTACAGATACTCGACATCCCACGCGTCGAACTGGCCGCTTGTCCGCGCATCCAGGCCGGTGGCGGAACGCATGTCCGGCGGTAGACCTTCCACCAATTCGCTGGGGAGAGCCTGGCTGGCGGTCGCCGGCGAGGACTGCAGCCACTTGTTCAAATGCAGTTGGACTTCGTACGCAATTTTCTCGCGATTCTGCGGAGTGATTTGTCCGATGTAACGCATCGCGTCATGGATCGAATCGCTCTTGGTCTTGATGGCGTTGATCGCTTGCTCGGCGCGCCGGGCGGCGCGCTGGTCGTCGTTCCGACAACCTCCCAATGCGACCAAGCCCATTGCCAGTATCGCCAGCGCTGCCGAGAGCAGCGGACGACGCGTTCGAACAGACATCAGCAGCGACGAGATTAGTTGGGCCATGATCGCACCAGGTCGGACAGTTGCTTGAGTTTTTTGAGTAGCGCGGAAAGGGCGTCCAGCGGGACCATATTCGGGCCATCGCTCGGCGACCGATCGGGATCGGGATGCGTTTCCAGAAACACGCCGTCGACGCCGGTGGCCACCGCCGCCCGCGCCAGCGGTTCGACCATCGACCGGTTGCCGCCAGTTGCGCCTCCTAAACCACCAGGTTGCTGGACCGAGTGCGTGGCGTCGAAGATAACCGGGGCGCCGAGCGATTGCATGAGCGGCAAAGCCTGCATGTCGTTAACCAAACGCCCGTAACCGAAAAAGGTCCCGCGTTCGCACAACATGCAGCCGCCGCTGCCGGCTGCGCGAACTTTTTCGAGCACATACTGCATATCCAGCGGCGCCATGAACTGCCCTTTCTTCACGTTCAGCGGCCGACCGGTGGCTGCAGCCGCTTCCAGCAAATCGGTCTGCCGCGCGAGAAAGGCTGGGATTTGCAACAGCTGGCACACTTCGGCCACCGGCCCTGCTTGCTCTGGCAAGTGGACGTCGGTCGTCGTTGGCAAACCGAGCGTCCGCTGGACCTCATCCAGAATCTTCAGACCCGCATCGACGCCCAGGCCGCGGAAGCCGCTGCGGCTGGTGCGATTGGCCTTGTCAAATGAGGCTTTGAAAATCAGCGGTATTCCCAGCGGCTCGGTTATCGCCTGCAGCCGCTGGGCGATCGTCAGTGTCAACTCGCGCGATTCGATCACGCACGGACCGGCGATCAGAACCAGCGGCAAACCGCGGCCGCAGCTGACCTGGCCAATGCGGACTACCGCGGTTTCGCCGTCGCTCGGCGAGGCAGTGGATGGGGCCTGTTCCATATTGATGCGCGACCAGGTTTCTTATTGGACTAGGTTCAATGCGTGACTAGGTTGCTGTGTGACTAGGCTTTTGCGCAACTGGTGGCTTTCGGCAACTGGCCGGTTGGGGAAAAGCTTGGGGGTGCGGGGCGGTCTCAGTGGCAGCAGTTCGGAACGAGCAACGTCAGCCGCTCAGGCAATACTTCGACCTTCAGCGGTTCTTGGTCTGGGCCAGGCAACATTCCGCCGGGATCGCCGTCGATCTGGTAGGGAACCGAACCTTGCGAGCTCAAGTGAAAACGCTTGGTCGTCAGGTGACGGAAATCTCGTAATCGCTGATGGCGCCCCAGCCACAAGGAAAACAGGTAACCAAATCCCCGCAGATTGCCTCCACGCGCGAACGAGCAGATATCGAGCAACCCGTCGCTGCCGGACGCCTGTGGGCAAAAGTCCAGGTTGGCAGCATAGCGAGGCAGGTTGAAGGCAAACAACCACGCCGTGGAAAAACGGAGCTCTTTATCCGAACCGGCCGGGGGATCGCACGTGACGTCGATCTGCGGATAAGCGTAGTTACGTACGGCGCGGAGGATCGGTTTGCTGTAGGTCCAGCGGTTGATGTGCCCGCTGCGGGCCGAGTGGAGGTGTTGGACGACTTCGGCATCGAAGCCGCACCCGAGCATGATCAGGAACAGCTGCCCGCCGGCCGAGCCGACATCCAACCTCAAGATTTTCCCTGAACGCACCGCTTCGAGCGCCAGACCTACGTCGCCGGTCAGTCCGAGGTGCTTGGCCAGCAAATTCTCGGTGCCCAGCGGTAGGATAACGATCGGCACGCCGAGCGGGATGCGGTTGACGACCGCACGGGCCGTCCCGTCCCCGCCCGCCGACACGACCGCCTGCAGCTGGCCGCTGGCGTGCAATTGGTGGCTGCGCGAGGTCAGCAGCTCGAGCGACTCGCAGATTTCGACCGCCGAGCCGGCTGACTGGAGGGCATCGCGAAGCTCACAAACTTTTGAGCGTCCCGAGGAAGCGCCCGACTTCGGATTGGCGGCGATCAGAACATGCGTTGGAGAAGCCTGCATCGTCGCCCTATCGGTGGCTCGCGGAGATCAGACACGAGCCACTCACTGTGCTGCATTCCTCGTCGACGCGCTCGGCTAGACCGAGAACGAACTGCCGCAGCCGCACGACTTGCGGGCTTGAGGATTCTCAAAGCTGAACCCCTGGCGATCGATGCGCTCGTGCCAGTCGACGGTCGTGCCGTCCAAATAGAGGGCACTCTTTTTGTCGACGACGATCGAAACGCCGTGCTGTTCGAAGCGCGAGTCCTTCTCTTCATCGAACTTGTCATCGAACGCCAGCGAATAGCTGAATCCGCTGCACCCGCCGGCCACCAGGCCGATGCGGAGGAACGCATCATCAGGGAACTGATGCTCAGTTTGGAACTTCTTGACTTGATTGGCTGCGTTTTCGGTCAGTATCACAGGCATTTAAAAACCTCTGCTCGTCTGGTTCAAGCGAACGATGGGAGCGAAAATGTCGAAGGCGGAGTGTGAAATGGAGTGTGAAATGATGCGTGGAATGTCGCGGCAAACTTGTGCCCAACAGAAGCGCATCGGCTGGCGCTTGCTCTAATCCTATTTTATATGCTCGTCCGCCCTAGGCCGACAAGTCTGACTGGGCATTATTGTGCGAAAACCTCGACCGAATCGATCGCTGGAATGTTTAAGCGGGAAAGGCCAAGACGTCCTCGCGCTGCACCGCACAGACAACCTGCTCGCCGGGCATGAGCTCGACTCCGCCACGACAGAGGATCGAGATACGGTGGTCGCCTACCTGCCCTTCCTGCAGCCGCACGATGCCCAGGTCGCGCACCTGACCGAGCCGGCAGGAGAAGGTGAACCAACCGTCGCGATGGGCCGGCTCGGCACCGCAGAAGTGAACGGCTTCGGGACGAAAACAAGCGCTTGCCCCTTGAGCCTTATCGTCCCACAAGTCCCCTGCTCCTAACGTTGTCAGCCCGGCTAGCGCCTGGGCAGGCAATACATTCAGGCCGCACGGGCTGGTCAACTCGGCTGCAAACCGCGTCTTAGGCCGCTGACGCACCGCGTCCGGCGCATCGACTTGCACCAGCCGTCCTTTGTCGAGAATCGCCAGCTTGTCAAACGAGCACAAAGCATCCAATGGCTGATGCGTGACGACGATCTGCGTCGTGCCAAAGCGTTGGTGAGATTCGGCCAGCAGGCGGCGCATTTGCTCAGCCCGCCGCACGTCCAGCTGCGAAAAGGGTTCGTCCAGCAGCAACAGCTTGGGCCGAGCCATCAACGCCTTGCCAAGAGCGACCCGTTGCAGTTGGCCGCCCGAGAGTTCCGTCGGCAGCCGCCGCAGCATTCCATCCAACTCCAGCCAGCTGACGATCTCGGCCAACCGGGCTTCCTTCTCGGCTTTGGTGATCGTGCTGCCGACCAAAGAGACGGTCAGGTTTTCGGCGATGGTCAGGCGCGGGTACGTCGCATAGTCCTGAAAGACGATCCCCACGCCGCGGCGGTTGGCCGGCCGCGTGGTGACGTCGAGCGAATCGATGCGGATGCGCCCGGCGGAGGGTTGTTCCAGGCCGGCGATCACCCGCAGCAAGGTCGTCTTGCCCGAACCGCTCTCGCCAGCGATCGCTATCCGCTCGCCGGCTTCAACCGTCAGATCGATCGCTGCGAGCACTTCGGCGGTGGCGAAGCGTTTGCAGATCTTTTCCAGAACTAAACTGCTCATCTTGAGGCTTTGCGTGCGTGAAAACTGGCTCAGAGGCCCCTCGGTTACCGCCGCTCGAAATGCCCGATCGCTTGCCGAAGGAGGCATCTCGGCCCGGCCGCCGAGAACGCCCATCCTACGAGGAACGTAACTTTTTTGCACGGGCCAAATGCGAATCAGGTCGGCCCGGCACCGGCCACGGGCAACCAACTCCAGAACCCGGTTTGTGCTACAATCATCTGGCTTGACGGATAGTTGCTTCGCTCAAGCGTTCTGCCATCCTTCTTCCCACCTCGAGAGGACCTTGAAAACATGCGCTCACTACTACTTGCGATTCCGCTCTGTTTCATGTCCGCCACGCTTTTTGCGGCCGATATGCCGAAGGTCGGCGATGCAGCCCCCGAGTTCCAAATGACCGGCACCGACGGCAAGGTCTATACCAACAAGGACTTCGTCGGCAAGCAAGCGGTGATCATCGCCTGGTATCCGCGAGCCTTCACCGGCGGCTGTACCAAGGAGTGCAAATCCTTCCGCGAAGGCGGCCGCGAATTGAAAGAATTCCAAGTCGCCTATTTTACGGCCAGCACCGACCCGGTCGAAAAGAATAAGGAATTCGCCAAGAGCCTCGATCTGGACTATCCCATTCTGAGCGATCCGGAAGGGAAGAATGCCAAGGCCTTCGGCGTCCTCCGCCCCGACGGCAAAGCCGCCAATCGCGTGACCTTTGTCATCGGTTCCAACGGAAAGATCCTGGCGGTCGAAGACAAAGTCCAGACCGAGACGCACGCCCAGGATCTGGCCAAGGAACTCGAAAAACTCGGCGTTCCACACAAGGCTTCGAAGTAACTCCCTCGAGGCCGCCGAGTCCCCGAGCGGCCTGGCTGAAAAAGTATGAGCTTGTCCGATTCGTCAACTTCGAGCGCCGCTTCGGCCAGCGATGCGGCTTTGGCCTGCCAGCGCAGTCCGCGCCATGTGGCCGTGATCATGGATGGCAACGGTCGCTGGGCCCAGCAGCGCCAGCTGCCGCGCATCGAGGGGCACCGCCGCGGTGTCGAAGCGGTCCGCAGCACGATGGAAGCCTGCCGCGACTTGGGCGTCGAAGTGCTCACGCTCTACTGCCTGAGCAGCGAGAATTGGAAGCGTCCGAAAGAGGAACTCGATTTCCTGATGGCGCTGCTGTGCGAGTACTTGATCGGCGAACGCGACAATCTGGTCGAGAAAAACCTCAAGCTGCGAATCCTCGGACGACAAGATCGCTTGCCGCCCGAGGTACGCTCCGAGATTTCTCGCACCTTGGACGCGTGTAAAAATAATACGGGCATGACGCTCTGCCTGGCGATCAATTACGGTGCCCGGGCAGAGATCATCGATGCGTGCAAGGCGCTGATGCGCGATGTTGCTAGCGGTCAGCTGAGTATCGACGACATCGACGAAGAGCATCTGGACGCGCGCCTGGACACCAGCGGCCTGCCCGAGCCCGATCTGTTGATTCGCACCAGCGGCGAGATGCGCATCAGCAACTTCCTGCTCTGGCAAATCAGCTACGCCGAGCTGTGGGTCACGGACACACACTGGCCCGATTTCGACGGCGAAAAATTGCGCGAGGCGTTCGCTGATTTTACTCGTCGACAACGCCGCTTCGGCGGACTGGCATAGAGGCCGTCTCAACCAATGGAAACGCTGTGGCAACGTGTTACCAGCAATCCGATGAGCAACCCGCTGACTCAGCCGCTGACCGCTCGCTAAGCCTGCAGCGTCAGGCGGCTCGCCTGGCCGGCCAAGCCGTGCAGCTGTACCGCTGGCGAGCCGTCTGCTGGTGGCTGGCCTTCACTGTGCTGTCGACCGTGCTGTTGGTCTCTGCCGACCGTTTGATCCATGCCGAGGAGGTGGGGCTGCGCTGGCTCATCAGTGGGCTTTGGCTGGCCAGCCTGGCGCTGGCCGCCTGGCGGTTCCTCAAGCCCGCGTGGACGTTCTCTCTTGCGCCGGTTCGCGTCGCCCAGTGGATCGAGAGCCGCCATCCCGATTTGCGCGGCCGATTGAGCAACGTGTTGGCTATCGCCGACTTGCCACCGAGCGATCCACGGTACGGCTCGGAGCGATTTCGTCGAGCGGCCCTGGAGCGAGTGCCCGAAGACGCCTTGGCGATCGATTGGCGCAGCGTTCTCGACATGCGCCCGACCATTTGGGCCCTGGCCGCGCTGCTGACGCTGTGCGCGACTGCAGCTGGACTGGCGAGCGTCGCGCCGGCCGATGCTCGTCTGGGCGTCCGACGTCTGCTCAATCCCTGGCTGGCCG
>JBQCJB010000133.1:0-2355 GCA_051953155.1 Aureliella sp.
GAGCGGTAGTTTTGGTTCGATTCAGTTTCTCCGGCGGTGTGATCCATGGCTGAAAAACAACAGGGTGCGTCTTTCACGTTTGGCACGTCGGGAGGCACGTGGAATTACCTCAACATCCCGCGCTACTCCGAACCGATACCGGTCATCGATGATACGCACCTCGGGACGACCGGCCGTCGCACCAACACGCCGGGCGAACTCGGATCGCCGCAGATGATCACCCTGCTTCTGCAGAACCAGGGCGATGCAGTTCTGCCGGTCAAGGGACTGCTCCAAACCGGCACGATCACCGCGCCGCTGGGCGATTTCGATGTCGCGGAAAAATGGGCGGGCACGGGCTACGTCGTCGACATTCGTTCGCCCGAGTTCGGATCGGACACCGAAGCGATCGCCACCATCGAGATCGATTGGATGTTCGACGGCAAGACCGGCCCGGCGCGGACCGCGGCTTCGGTCACGCCGTAGCCTGGTCACCGATCGAGTTGATTCACCGCACACTCTTCGCAACGCACAACCCTAGGCATCAGCAATCATGGATTTAACCGTCGATCTCGTACCGCACGTCGGCCAGCAAAACCATCCGCTGGTGGGCGAGCACGACGTGGTCTTTGACCAGTACAGCATCATGGTCGGCGGTGGCCAGTTCACCGCTGCCACCGGTCGCAAGCGGATGGAAATCGGCTTGGTGTGCAAGGCGCCTGGTTCGCCGATCAATTTCCTGAACGCCTCCAATCGCTTCCCCGTGGCCGTCCTGGACGTCATCGCCAAAGTGGTCGAGCAAAAGCTGGCCGAAATGAACGGCGAGGCACTCGCCGCCGCAGACGCCGGCAGCTCCGACCAGCCCGCCGGCAAGACGCCGGCCAAACCGCGGCGGACTCACCGGCCGATGCCCGAGGCCCTGGCGAAGAAGGCAGCTGCCCAGCACCAGGCCAGCATCTCGGACACCGCCGGTTCCGAACAAAATCTCTAGGGCTGTCGCCCCGATCACTGAATACTCCAGCGCGTTGGCGCCGGTCCGGTCTATCGACGACTCCCGATAGGCCGGACCTTTTTTGCGTTTCCTTTCCACGTCCAGCCGACACAGGACAACCATGGCACTCAATCGCGACCAACTGCTCCAGCGTAAGACCAAGATTCAAAAACCGCATCCGGTTCACCTACCTAGCGGCGACACCGTCCTCCTGCGCGTGCCGACGGGCAAGGATTATCGGGACTGGAAACAATCGCTCCGCGACGAGAAGGGCGAACTGATCAAGGAGCGGGCCGACGTCGCCGACGAACTGCTGGTTGCGCGGCTGCTAGTCGACGAAAGCGGCTCGCCGATGTTCACGCGCGAGGACGTCATGAACGGGGCCTTGGACGAGATCCTGCAGATCGATCTGGAGGCGATCAAGGACGAAGCCTACGGCCTGATGGGCCAGCGGGCCGGCTTCAAGATCATCCTCGACGAGGACCGCGAAAAAAAATCCTCGGCTGCCGCACCGAGCGTGTAATCCTGCAGATCGCGACTCGCAGCGGTTTTCCTCCCAGCTGGATCGCCGACCACTGGACGCCCGCCGAACTTGCCGACGCCGAGGCCCTAGCCAATCTCGAAGGCTGGGGCCAAGAGAAGCGTCGCACCGCGATGCTAGCCGCCGAGCTGCACAACGCCCAGCGGATCGCCACCTACGCCGCCCAAGCCAACCCCAAGGCCCCGCCACCTCAGATGCTCACCGAGAGCCACTTTCTTCCGCGCCGCGTGGAGGCCAAAGCAGCTGAGGATCGATCGAAGGCGAATCATCGCAAACTGGCGAGCGTAATGAACGGTCTGTGTGGCTACTGAACTGTCAGCTGCCTACAGGCTCAAAGAATCGCTTGGGAATGCGCACGCCTTCTCTGGCGGTCCGCAAGTACATTGTCAGGTCAACGTCTTTCTGTACGTTGATCATGGCCATCAAGACAATGTCCAATGTCACCTCTTCGACCTCGACCGTCAGGTGACGAGAGAGCTCTTGGCTTAGCAGCGAAAGGCCCTTGATCGTGCAGCCAACAAGTTGACGGGATTCGCAAGAGAGATGGATTGTCAGTAGATCGTCAACGCGCTCAGTGTAGTACACGTCATTTGCAAAAATGATCGCGATGAAGTCCCCGTGCCGACTGTGAACCGAGCGAGGCACAATCTCGCATTCATGACCATGACGCTCGATCAATTCGTTCAAGGTCATCGTTTCCACAATTGCTCTCCAAACGAAGATTCCCAATTGCATGGACAGCCCCTTTGGCAGCGGTCCTGCAGTCCCCAGTCTAATCTGGTGATGATGATTTTCTTGCTCGACTCGTCGAATTTCGCGAAGGCCAGAATCACCTGACTTGTCG
>JBQCJB010000134.1:0-4716 GCA_051953155.1 Aureliella sp.
GCGATTGCCAGCAGTCAGCCGCCCAAGAGCCAAGGGCTTCGCTAGCGGCGATCCGTCCGCGGCGGAGAGCAGATCGCGGTCGCACGGAATTTCGATGCCCAGTTCCTGTAACCGGGTCTGGAACGCGTCCACGTTGCGCAGCTGCGCGACGCGAGGATAACTGGTGCTCATCGTGCGTGCCTTTTCGTCTACCACCCTTGCGCCACTAAAATCACAAAGGCACAAGGGTACACACCTCGTCGAGGTTGCACCGATGTGCCTTCGCGTCTTTGCTCAATTTTTTCTGAAAGTTTACTGGCCCTTATCGGCCGCCGTCTTGTCGCCCGCCGGTTTCTCCGAGACGGCTTGGCCAGCGGCCGTTTCGTCAGCTACTGGCTTATCGGTGGCGACCTTCTTTTCAGCGTCTTTGGCGCTCTTGGGTTTAATGACTTCCGGCAGGGGTTTGCCGTTGGGGACAAAACGCATCGAGACCGAATTGACACAGTGACGCGTATTCTTTTGCGTGAATCCTTCGCCGAAGAAAACGTGGCCCAGATGCCCGCCGCAATTGGCGCAAACGATTTCGACGCGGCCCGTGCCGTCGGTTTCGCGGCGATGCTTGACCGCGCCTTTGATTTCATCATCGAAGCTCGGCCAGCCGCAGTGGCTCTCGAATTTCGTGTCGCTGTGGTACAAGGCCGCGTTGCAGCGGCGGCAAATGTAGGTACCCGGATCTTTTAGATTGGTGTATTCGCCGGTGAACGGACGCTCGGTTCCCTTGCGGAGGATGACGCGTGCCTCATCGGGAGTCAGCCGGTTATATTCCACTTCGCCGTCGTCTTTAGCGTTCACGGTCTTCTTCCTCTTCGTGATCGAGGCGTTGGCCTTGTCGGTTTTATCGCCGTCGGACGGCACTCCGAATGCCACGGGACGAGCGGCGATGGCTGGATTGGTTTGAGCGTGCGTTGCCCGCCAGAGGTCTGCCGAGGAGAGCGACAACCAGGCGACCGCGCCGCACAGGCAGGCCGACGAACTCGCCAGCCACAGGATCTGCTTCTGATTCATTGGGGGCAATCCTTCCTAGCGATGGTTGCTGTTGCAGGGTCGAGTACCCAAACACAGGCTTTTATTATATCTGCTACCCCGCCGGCCGTGGAGCCTCAATGTGCCCCGATCAGCCCACCTCGATGAGCGTGCCTCCATCAGTGCGACGCTTGCGTGAGGCCTTGCAGGTGCGCAGCCACCGAGGTTGGCAAGTGGTCCAGATGGTAGCCGCCTTCGAGCAAACTGACGATGCGGCCGTGGGCGTGGGCTTCGGCTGCCTGGACGACCAGCCTGGTCAGATTCAAAAAATCTTCCTCCATCAAGCACAGCCCGCCGACCGGATCGGCGCGATGCGCGTCGAAGCCGGCGCTCAGCAACACCACGTCGGGCTGGGTCTTGGCGAACATGTCCTCCAGCCCGCGCTCGAACCGCGCCGTGAAGTCGTGCGTGGTCACATCGGCCGACACCGGTTCGTTCCGAATCCAGCCCAAGCCACGTCCACTTCCTGTCTCGCTGCGAGCCCCCGTACCAGGGTAAAACGGCGAGCGATGGATCGAGAAGAAACCGACGCGACCGTCGCTATAAAAAATATCTTGGGTTCCATTGCCGTGATGAACATCCCAGTCGACGATCAGCACGCGCTCGGCGCCGGCAGAGAGTGCGGCGTGGGCGGCGATGGCTACGTTGTTGAACAAGCAGAAGCCCATTGCGCCGGTCGGCAACGCGTGGTGCCCCGGTGGACGAATCGCACAGAAAGCTCGCTTGTCGTCCGAAACCAAGACGCGTCGGGTTGCGTCGATCGCAGCCCCGGCCGCCCGCAACGCGGCTGCCCACGATCCCCGGCTGACGACCGTGTCGGCCTCGATTCTGCCGGCGGCCGCTGCGCACCAGTTCTTCAGCCGATCGACATACGCGGCTTCGTGCACGGCCAGCAATTGTTCACGCCCCGCTGCGGTCCACTCGGGGCATTTGGCCCGTTCTGGCCAACCCTCTCGGCGAAGCAACGCATTGACGAGTTCGATCCGCTCGGGACACTCCGGATGCTTGCCCGTCTCATGCTCCGCTAGTGAATCATCCAGGTACAACCACATCGTTTGTCATTTCCGCTGAGGTGGAATGGTCAGTGAGAATTGTACCCGCGTTGGCTTTTAAGGCTGCGCCACTCTGTGCATACTGAGCTGATGAACCTTGCCACCATTTCCCAGCGATTGAACGATCCACAGCGGCGTTGGCCGCTGCTGGTCTGTTTCGCCGTTTTGGCATTAGCGACATTTTTCGGTCCGCTGGACATTGCGGAGGGAACCAGCAACGACCTCGATGCGAGGCTGGCTCGAACCCCCACGCTGCTCTTGAAGCTGGCCACTGCTTTGGCTGCCGGCAGCGTCGGCGTGTGGGGAATTGCCTGCCTGCCGCGGGCGCGGCACTTGCTCATGACGCCGCCCGGTTGGGCGCTGTGCGCCATCGCCGCTGTATTCTTGCTGACGTGCTTGACCTCGGTCACGGCAGCCTCAGTCCCGATCGCCTTGGTCTTTGTCGCGTATGTCCTGTTCGTGCCCACCTGCCTGACCGTGCTCGGCCTGCGGGGCACGTTGCTGTCGGTGCTTTGCGGCGTCTTCCTGTTCACGCTCGGAGCCCTGTTCCTGTACTGCTTTGTGCCGCGGTACGGGGTTTTTCCGGAGGATTTCGGTGACGGGATCATCGTCAACCGGCTGGGTGGCATGTCGCAGCCCAACCACACGGGCCGCGCGGCCATGTTCGGTTTACTGATCACGGCCTACTTTTTTCGGTTGCCCGCTGCGCCGCGCGGCATCTGCCTGAGCCTGATGGCGATCTTTTTAACCGCCGGCTTGCTGGCGATGAGCCGCACTGCCTTGCTGGGGGCGGTGGTGTGCCTCGGGCTATTGAACCTGGACCTGCTGATGACGCGAGCCGGTCTCGCGCTGGCGTGCCTGGGGTTGCTGGCCGCCATGGCCGGCGGTTTAGGGCTGGCAGCCGCCGGTCGCGAGGAGGCCATCTTCAACAAGGTACTCGGCGCGGTCACCAAGACGGGCGATGTCGAGGAAGTGACCAGCATGACCGGGCGGGCCGAAATCTGGGAAAGGGCGGTAAAGCTGATCAAGGGGCGTCCGCTCCTGGGTTATGGCTTGGGATCGAACAAGATCATGCTGGTCGACCACTTGCAGTCGACGCATAACATCCTGTTGCACCCGACGTTGGCAGCGGGAGTGGCCGCGGGCGGCCTGACACTCGCGTTGCTGCTCTGGAATCTGTCAAATGTGTTCACCAGCTCGCAACTGATTATCCGCGCGCTTTCGGCCTATCTTCTGATCAGCGGCTTGACCGAAGACACGATCTACGAAACGTTTCCCGGGGCTTGCACACTGCTTTGGCTCAGTTGCTGCCTCTGGCCAGCCAGATTCTCTTTCGCAGTTCGGCAGACACAGCCGGCCCAAGGTGCTCCGCGCGTCGCTGGGGCGGCGACATTTCTTTCTTGACCTCGTAGCCGCAATTTTCTATCTGTGGACAGCCTGGTTGTCTGGTGTCCCATCGTTCCAATCGTTTATGGCATTGTTATGCACGGCGCACGCTCTCGCGGTCAGCGGCTTCGTTTGCTCGCGATCCTGCCGATCGAGCGGCAGGGACCGTGGCTGGACGCATGCCTGCTGTGCGGTGACGGCCGCGATCTGGAGATCGTGCAAGTCGCCTCGCCACAGCAAGCCGCTGCGGCGCTTCGCCAGCAGTCCGCCGATCTGCTCGTTTTCTGGCAGGAAGGGCGTCGTCACGCCGTGCTCGACGCCTGGCGGCAACTGTCCCAACTAACCGGTCACTCGGGCTTTGTCGCCCTGGGAATGCAAGTCGAAGAGGGCTGGAACGAACCGCTGTTGCAGGCCGGCGCCATCGCATGCATCGATATGGATCAGACCGATCCGTTGTCTCTGGTGCACGCGCTGAGGAACGCGGCGGAACTAGAATCTCTTCGCCTCCAGCGTCAGACCTGGGAACAAGATCGCGAGCGCAGGCAGCGCCGCGAAGCCGGCGAGATCGACCGTGCGCTTTCCAGCCAACGCTTGCTACTGGAACGGCTGGACCAGTTCGGCACCGGACCGCTGCCGCTGGCCGAAGAGGATGTGCACGCACCTCGCGGCCTGGATATCCCCTCCGGCGAATCCGATCCTTTAGCGAACGAAGAAGGCCAGCAATACCTGACCGCCCTCCAAAACTTCATCTTCGACGAAAGCCCTGCGGCCAGCGCGGCGGTGGTCCATTTGGCCGAGCAATTTGCCCTCCGCTCTGCGACCAGTAGTTCGATCATGCGTTTGCACCTCGCGGCCGTGACGCGGGTGACGGCCGGCGGCGGATCGGGCAGTCTGCGGCACTGTCTGGCAGGAGCCGATCGATTTCTGATGGAACTGCTGATGCGCATGGTCGATTGCCCAGCGGCTCTGGGGGGCCACGCACTGGGCAGCCATGCACTGGGCGGCCATGCACTGGGCAGCCACGCCCCGGGCAGCAACCAAGCTCCGGTCGAGCGCATGCGGCTGCACAGCCCGACTAGCCCCCTGGCAGCAGCCTGAAATACCGGTGAAAATACCGTTCTTTCCCGTTTCCCCCTTCCACCACCGCTTCCCCCTTTTTTGAGATCTCAAGCATGCCGCGCGGTAAGACTTTTGGCAGCGTAACGCAGACGATCGG
>JBQCJB010000135.1:0-10051 GCA_051953155.1 Aureliella sp.
AGCCTTTGGCGGTCACGTTCTTCCGCATGGCGGGAACCGGTTCGCGGGCGATGACCCGCGTACCGATCGCGGCCTCGACGGCGATCTCGACCATGTGACGATCGAGCTCGCTTTTCAGCTTCTTGACCACCGCTCGGCCGCGGCGATAGGCATCGCCGCGGTCGCAAATTACGCTCAGGGCGTCGACCCGGTTGCCGTTGACCAGAATATCCATGCGCACCAGCTGGGCCGCTTCGTAGCCGATAATCTCGTAGTCCATCGTGCCGTAGCCGCGGGTGACGCTCTTGAGCTTGTCATGCAAGTCGTAGATCACTTCGGCCAGCGGCAGATCGTAGGTGATCATCGCCCGCGTGGTCGACAGATACTCGGTGCCGCGCTGGACGCCGCGTCGATCCTGGCACAGCCGCATCACCTGGCCGATCTGGTCGTTGGGGACGACGAAGTTGACGCGCACGATCGGCTGGCGGAATTCTTCGATGTCGCCCGAATCGGGGACTTCCTGCGGCCGGTGAATCTCCAGCTTTTCGCCCCGTTTGGTAACGATCTCGTAGGTTACGTTCGGGGCGGTTTGCACCAGATCGACATCGCATTCGCCTTCCAGCCGCTGTTGGACGATTTCCATGTGCAGTAGCCCGAGGAAACCGCAGCGGAATCCAAACCCGAGGGCTTCGCTCGATTCGGGTTGGAATTCGAAGCTCGGGTCGTTAATGCTCAGTTTTTCCAGCGCATCGCGGAGCTCGCTGAAGTCCTGACCGTCGCTCGGGTAGAGCCCGCAGTAAACCATTCGCTTGGGTTCCTGGTAACCGGGCAGGGCAGGGGCCGCAGTCGCCCCGGCCGTGGTCACCGTATCGCCGACGTGGACTTCCTTGAGCGATTTAATGTTGCAGATCATGTAGCCGACCTGGCCGGCCTGCAGCGATTCGACCGCCCGGCGCTGAGGCACGAATTGCCCCAGTTCCAGCGCGTCGTGGGTCGTGTCGGCGCGGAGCAGGCGGATCCTGTCGCCGCGTTTGACCGTGCCGGACATTAGCCGCATGTACGTGATCGCGCCGCGGTAATCGTCGTAATGCGAATCGAAAACCATCGCTTGCAGCGGCCCGTTGGGGTCCCCTCCGGGAGCCGGAATGCGTTCGATGATCGCCTCGATCAGCTTGTCGACTCCGACACCCGTCTTGCCGCTGCACTTGACAACATCGTCCGGATCGATGCCCAGCGACTGATGCATTTCCTCGAGCACTTCATCGACCCGCGCGTGCACGAGGTCGATTTTGTTGATCACCGGAATGATCTTCAGGTCGTGTTCCATCGCCGCGTAAGCGTTGGCCATCGTCTGGGCTTCGACCCCCTGGAAGGCGTCGACCAGCAGCAAGGCCCCTTCGCAGCACGACAGGCTCCGCGAGACCTCGTAATGGAAATCGACGTGGCCCGGGGTGTCGATCAGGTTCAGTTCGAACTCTTCGCCGCGGTGCTTGGCCCGCAGAGCCACTGCGCGGGCTTTAATCGTGATGCCACGCTGCCGTTCCAGTTCCATATCGTCGAGCATCTGTTCGCGCATTTCGCGCGAGCTGACGGTGCCGGTCTTTTCCAGCAGTCGATCGGCCAGCGTGCTTTTGCCGTGGTCGATGTGGGCGATGATGCAGAAGTTGCGGATGTGGGAGCAATCGATTTTCGACATGTTCGCCTATTGCGGGCCGCGGATCTCGCGGCCTCTAAGAATCCGACCCGTTAAGGACCTGTGTGCGGGCGAAGCCGGCCGCTCCGATGTATCCCGCGTCGCCACCCAGACTGGCAAAATCAATCGTCGTGCCGGCCAGGACGTTGGAAAATGTACGTTCGGCGAAGACCGCTCGCACCTTTTCCAAAAAGCGGCGGCCGACTGGCGAACTCGAACCGCCAAAATTCATCGCGCCGCCCAGCACGACCAAGCCTGGATCAATCGTATGCACCAGCGTCGTTACGCCAATGCCCAGATAAAACGCCGTCTCGTCGATCAGCCCCAGGGCAAACGCATCTCCCTGTTCGGCCGCTTCGTAAATCCGCTTGGCCGTAATCGATTTGCCGACCATCGCCAGACGCGTCAGCGAGCTGACCACGTTCTGCCGCAGCCGGATTTCCGCATGCTGGGCCAGAGCGCTAGCGCTAGCGTAGGCTTCCAACTGGCCGCGGCCGCCTCCCCAGACGCACAGCCGCGCGTCGGGACGGCTATCGACAATAATATGCCCGCATTCGCTACCGAAGCTATTGGCGCCGCTAATCAAATGGCCGTCGACAATGATCCCGCCACCCACGCCGGTTCCCAAGGTCAGCAGGATCAGGCTGTTGACCTTGGCCCCGGTGCCCACCCAGAACTCGCCAAACGAGGCCGCGTTGGCGTCGTTGATGAACGAAACGGGGAGTCCACAGGCCGTGCTGACCGCGTCGCGGATCGGAAAGTGATACCAGTTCGGTAGATTCGGCGGTTCGACGAACACGCCGCGCGGGATATCCATCGTCCCGGGCGTCCCCAGCCCCAGCCGTTGAATCAGGCCCTGGTCTACGCCGGTCCGCTCGACGATCTGCCGGCAGGTTTGAGCGATGCGATCGACAGCCTGCTGCGGCCCCTCGGGCTCGTTGGTCTCGATTTCCTGGAAGTCGAGCGTCGCTCCGGCGTCGTCGACCAGGCCGATCTTGATGTTCGTGCCGCCGACGTCGACTCCAAAAAAGAACGGAGCCTGGGCGCGGTCGAGCGGTACGATGGCTTGAGAGGTCGGCATGGGGAATGGGTTCGACTGGCAAACGAAAAAACGCCTTGCGATTGTCGCTTCAACCGCAAGGCGCTCGATTGGTTGATTGACCTGCTCAAGTATAGGAAAGGCCGCTCAGTTCGCCCAGTCGAAACTACTTCTTGACCTCGAGCCCCTCGAGCATTTTGCGGAAACCGTCCTTGAGCTTCTCGACGGTTTCGGCCGGACCGGTGATTTTCAGGAAATGTTGCCCCATGTCCTTGGTCTCGATGATCGCACCCAGCATGCGGTACTTGTCGCGCATCACCGGCGGGCGCTGCTGGAAAAAGGGGCCCCCGCCGCTGTCCTTGAAGGTTCCGGGGATGTCGACCAGATGGATCGTCTGGCCGGCGACCTCGATCTTCTCTTGCTTGGATTTGTCCTTGGTTGCGCTGCCGTCAGGCTGCTGGAACTGGTCGTACCAGCGAGCGATGTTGTCGGCGATCGAACCGCCGGCGCCCATGATCGTGATCCGCGCCTGATTCTCCGGCTTGGTTTCGTCCGCCGGGGCCGCGAATTCGTATTGCACGATGCGGCTCTTGGGTGGCACGGCCTTCCACTGGGCCGGGGCCTTCAAAACCAACTTGCCGTCGGCTAAAGCGATCTTCTGCTCGGCGGCGTCGGCTTTCTTTGCCTCCGCCACCTTGGTCTGCGCCTCCTGGGCTGAAAGTCCCGTCTCGACCATCAGGGCCGTCCCGCCCATCAGGCTGAGAGCCAACAGCATGGTTCTCGATCGCAGCAACATCAGTTTCGTTCCTTAATCTAACGGGAAAGTTTTCGTTTCAATGAACAGGCACGTGATCACAAGAAATACGCGTTTAGGGCACAAGTCACTTCAGCTTGAGGACGACAATCAGCACGGCGACCAGCGCGATCGCCAGCACCGCCAGGACGGTGATTCCAATCGCATAGTTGGTTCGCGTGCGCTTGCGGCGAGCTGCCGAGAGCGGCTCGCGGCGAATGGGCAAGCCCGGCACTGCGGACGCGTCGGTTAGCGAGCTGCCGAGCGGTTGCTCGATAGCGGCTGCCGCGACCGGTTCGCTCCCCAGCGGCCGCTCGACTTCGCCCGCGGCGACTGCCGATGCCGGCCCCAGCGCCGTTTCGGTCGGCGCTGCGGCGCCAGCCAGAGGGACTTGTCCCGTGTCGGCCGGCAACGCGGATTCGGCTGCCGCGGCGGTGCCACCAGCATCGTCGGCCGGCAACCAGCCGTAGGTTTCTTCGAACGCTTCGGCGGCGACCTGCCACTGCGGCCAGCCATCGCGCCCCCCCAGAGCGTCGCGAGCGACTCGATTCTCTTTCATCCACTGAAAAAAGACCTGGCCATCCGCCGGTCCGTATTGGCCGCCGCTGGGTGGCCGCACATACCACACGGCCTGCGGCGCTTCGGCGATCGCTCGCGGCAGTTGTTCGAGCCCGCCAGGGGCTGCCTGGCGAGCCCCTTGTTCCGAATTCGGCGTGCGCGCCTCGGCGATCGCCCGCAGAGCTTCTCCAGCCGCCGAGGAGCCGGCAGCTTCGCCCGTCTCAGGCGCAGCTCCAGCCAGCGAGCCCAGTTGGCCGCTAGGCTGGCGAAGTTCGAAATCCGCCGGGCCGCGATTCGCAGCGGCTTGGCCGGCGGACGTCTGTCCGGTGCCCAGCGAAGTCGACGCCAGTTCTTGTTCCGATTCCTCCAGCGGCATCGAGAAATCCTGGCTGGACGTCGGCACGCGGAACCGCCCCGAACAGCTTGGGCAGCGCGCACGGCGGCCGGCCTGAAAATTCTTCAGGTTCAGCTCGTGCTCGCAATGATGACAACGAAAACGAATGCCCACCGAACACACCTCAATGGATGTTGAAAAGAGGCTCGACGGACATCAGCGATAGCCGTCGTGGCATTTGGCACATGCCTGGCCAACCTGCCCGGCAGCTTGCCGTGCCAGATCCGCATTATCGGTCTGGACTGCCAGGACGATCTGCCCAGCCTGCTCGATCATTTGCTGCGCCAGACCGCGATAATCGGCGTCTGCCGCGTCGGGCATGTCCTCCATAATAGCGGCTTTGCCGAGCGTCGCTACCAACTCGGCGTACCGCTGCAGTTCCTCTTTGTGCTCTTCGAAATTCTCTTTGCTCGACGCGTACGTGTTGATGTGTTGCTGCTGGGCCCATTCGAGCAACTGCATCAAGGGAACGCGGTCGATCACGTCGGCCCAGACGACTTCCGAACTGGCCGAGCCGGAAAGCGAACTGCCGTTGAGCAGCTCCTCCAGGTCGAGCACTCGCTGCTTGGCCTCTTTGTACGCCTGAGGTGAACTGACCTTGGCGTTGGCGGCCATGCGCGCGAGCGACTCGCGGGCCACCGCCGCACTGTGTTTCCAGCGCACCTCGCCGGAGTACTGTTCGATGATCGCGAACATCAGCGCTTGCAAAGAAAACTCCCGCCGGGCATCGACGTAGCCGCCGGCAAACTTCGTCGGCGAAGCCACCAGTTGGTCCAGCCGCAATTTCGAATTCTTGACCACGTCCTCGATCGTGGCGGCACTGATCAGCTTGGCCCAGCCATCGCCCGAGCCAGCGGCAGCCGAGCCAGCGGGACTGGCCGCGGCCGGCGCGCCGGGGACATTCGCAGGCGCTGCGGCGCTCGCGCCGTTGGCGACAGCCGCGACGGCCGCTTGGGCGCTCGGGGGCTGGCCTTGCAGGACGCTGGCAACGTTTTCAAAGAAGGTACCGGCGAACTCCTTGCCGGTGAATTTCGGAGGCTGAGCCCGCTGGGGCTTTCGCGCCCGCTGGGCATGAGCGCCACCGGCCGCCAAGCCCGCAGCCAAAACCACCCCGACGGCGCAGATGAGCCAGCGTCGCATTTTCCAACCACTCGCATGCTACGAAGAAAAGCCGCTCGATCGATTTGTTCCATCGAGCTCAGTGCAGAGTTTTTATTATAGCTGCTGCCGAAGCGGTTATCGCTGTAGGAGTTGCAGGAAGCGGGTCAGGGCGCGGGCCCGATGACTGAGAACCGACTTGACCGTTCCGCCCAGCTCGGCAAAGGTGCGATGGTACTCGGGGATCTCGAAGAGCGGATCGTAACCGAAGCCCCCCGCGCCGCGCGGCTGCTCGATGATGCGGCCCCAGCAGCGGCCTTCGGACTCGATCAAGATTTCACCCTCGGGACTGGCCAGGGCAATCGTGCTGACGTAGTACGCCCGCCGCTGGTCGCCGGACAATCCCGACATGCTGGCCAGCAGTTTGTCGTTGTTCGACTGGTCGGTCGCGTCGGCGCCCGAGTAGCGGGCGGAATAGACACCTGGTTCACCCGAGAGAGCCGGCACACACAGTCCGCTGTCCTCTCCGATCGTCCAGCGGCCGAGGTGCCTGGCCTGCTCAGCCGCTTTCAGCCGCGCGTTTTCGATGAACGTCGTCCCGGTCTCTTCTACTTCCAAAGCATGTGGCAACTCGGCCAGCGACGCCAGGGCGATGCCCAGCGGAGAGAGCAGTTCGCGGAGCTCCAGCAGTTTTTTGCGGTTGTGAGTACCGACGACGACGCCTTGGGTCAACTGAGAGATCATTGGCCGACGCGCGACTTTCCGAGAAGCGCCCCGCCGTACAGCTTCGAAGCGGCCGGGCGAGGGACCGAAATGAATTTGCCTTCGACGTCGAACGGGATGTTGTCCAACGTCTTGCACGATGGAGTGGTTTTGACGAAACCAGTCTTGGGATCGCGGACGCTCAACATCTCGTATCCGCAGTACTGGTTCATGATCGAAACCATCTCGGGATTGTAGACGAACTGGCCGGTCGGCGTCTCCTGGCCGAGATTGTCAAAGATGCCAATGGTCACGTAGCTGGCCGTGCGGTCGTGGAACTCGTAGGCCTCCACCCCTTTCGCTCGCAGCGCGGCCGTCAACTGGCCCGCCTTCAGACAGGCTTCGTCGAGCGCATCGCTGATTTCGTCCAGAGTTTCCTTCTTCGGCGACATGCCGGTCGAAAGTTCGGTGACCGTGCGTCCGTTGAAAGTCGCCACGCGCACCGTGTAGCGTCCGCCGCGCTCCCCCTGGCGGAGCAACGAGTGCTCGACATTTTCGTTCAGCCGCACGACGAAGTCATCGACCGCGTTCTTGAAATATTCATCCGGCAGTAGCGGGTTGCGGGTGACGAACGCTGCCCCCATCGGTCCCTTCTTGGCCGATTCGGAATTCTTCTGCCACAGCAACATCCGCTTGGTGGCGATTAGCCAGGTGGCATCCTTCTCCTTGACCTCTTCTGCCGTCGGCTTTTCGCCCTCGACGTTCAAACACTTGGGTCGAGCCGTCTTGACGCGCTTGAGCATCTCGGGGACCCGCGGATCATCAGGCGAGGTGTAATTGCCGACCAACACCGCGTAATTCTTTTCATGAACCGCGTTGGCGTGTTGGTACCAGGTCTTGTAAACCTTCTGCTGCTCGCCTTCGACCAGGCGGGCGCTGGCCTGGGCCAATGGCTGGGAGTAATCGAACTCTTTGCGGTGGATATAAACCTCGGTCCGCAGCAGCGCTCGCAACTCGGTGGCCAGCTCGATCGCTTGCTGCTCGGCCTGATCGCCCGAGAGCACCATGGCCAAAATCAACCAGGGACCATTCTCGTCCTTGAGGACCAGATCCTGTCCGGCCGACTGAGCCGTGCGTTCCTGGAACATGTTTAGGATCGAGGGAGGTCCAGCCAGCACCGGCAGAGGAGCCCACTGCGATGCCAGCGCACTAATCAGTCCACACGCCATCAAACGAAACAGCCAGCGGCTTCGCGACATCTCTCGACCTCCGTCTTTAGATCCACCTAACGCCTATGCGGCTCACCCGCGGTCAACTGTTACCAAATGGCCGCCCCCGAGAGCGAGAGCGTTTTGGCGATCTGAACGCTCCTGATGTGAGTAAACGTCCGCGGCAGATAACGCCCTCGTCACGCCTGTGAGCTTGCCGGCGGCAAGTTGGAGAAGGTGCGGCAAGTTGAACACTTTTTCCTCGCTTGCGGATTACTTCTGACATTCTTTCCTGCAAAAAGTAGGGGGAGTTTGCCGATTGTGCCTATGAAGGATGGCAGTCGGCTCTCACAACCGCATTGCTAGCCTTGGCCGATGCGGAAGACAGCTTCCCCTCACGTTGCCCCACACATCATGTTGGCCCCGAAGCCGGCGGAGAACGACCAGCGATGTCCAAGCGTTTTCGACAAACTGCACTTGCCTGTGCGATGGCATGCGGACTCGGCCTACCGGCCGCCGCTCAGACGCTCCGGCCCACCGCAGCGCTAACCAGTACCTCGATGGCCAGCGGGGCCGCCGCCACGTCTGTTCCCGCCGGCGCGACCAGTGGCATCTACCTGTCACCCCCCGGCGGCCTGCCCAACTCCGGACAGATGGACCCGGCGGAGCTGAAGGTGTACGAAGTTCCCTCCGAACTGATCGGCGCAGTCGGGGCTCGCTTGCAAATCACCTACCATGGCCACCCGCGCGTCCGCGTAGCCACCGAACCGAAGACCGGCCAGTTGATGGTCATGGCGCCCGAATCGATCCAGCGCGACATTGCTGGCAAGATGCAAATGCTCATTTGGGAAGCCCAGAAAAGCGGCGTCGTGCCCGATGACCGCGGCATGTCGGTCGCCTCGACCAAGCAGCAAGCCTATGCGCTCCGCAACCTGCGGCCGCAGGATTTGGAAAACGCCCTCCAGCGGTTGGCCGGTCCGCGGCTGACCGCCACCACCGAACGCAACGGCGAAGTCGCCACCTTCCGCCTGGCTAGCACGACGGGCATGCAAGACGTCATGCAAATCGATCGGACCAACGGGCAGGTATTGCTGCTCGGCGGTGGCCCGTCGGTAGCCGGTTGGATGCAGATCGTTTATGCCCTCGATATGGGCCAGAGCGATCCGTTCCGCGCCACGCACGTCATGCCGCTGGCCCCGGCCGACCCGCAGCGTGTCCGACAGGCAGTCCAACTGGTCCGCGCCGTCTTCCAACAGCGGAGCGATGACCAGGAGGTGACCGCCCAGGTTCCGGCCGGCGGGCAGATCCGTCCCAACGGTCAAGCGGGCGATGTGCAAAACCCGGACGAGCCCGCGATGGCGATCGGCTCGGCCGAGACGCTCGGGGCTGAAACGGGCCTGTTCGGCGACGTCCAGATCGAATTCATCGAAGACCTCGACCTGGTGATCATCAAAGGTGCCAAGCGCGACGTCCAGCGCACGCTCGAGGTCATCGAGCAGATCAAGAAGAAGAGCGCCGAGACGCAACCCGAAATCACCGTCATGCGGCTCAAGCATGTCGACAGCACGGCCGTGGCCACGCTGATCAACGAACTATACGAAGACGTGCTCAAACCGCGGCAAGGCACCGTTAGCATCACGCCGCTTGGGCAACCCCAAGCTTTGCTGCTGATCGGCCGCAAGGAAGCCGTGCAGTCGGTCGTCGAACTGATCAACAAGCTCGACCAACCGCTCGACGCCTCGGACCAGCTCCGCGTGTTCCGCTTGCTGCACGCTTCGGCGGTCGATGCCGAAACGACGATCCGCGACTTCTTCACCGAGACGCCCGGCTCTGGGGATGATCTGCGCACCGGGCTAGGCACACGCGTCAAGTTGATCGCCGACTACCGCACCAACTCCTTGATCGTCCAGGCCGCGCCCCGCGACCTGGCTGAAGTGGCCAAGCTGGTCGAACAGCTGGACGTCGAGGGGACGCCTGCGCAGAACGAAGTCCGCATCTTCCGGCTGAAGAACGCAATCGCTGAGGACCTGACGACCGTGCTCACCTCGATCATCACCGGCGAAGCTCCTGAGGGTGGCGGAGGGGGTGGCGGCGGTGGAGAAGCAACTCCGCCGAGCACCAAACTGTCGATCATTCAGCGGGCTGCCCGTGTCGACTCAGGCATCTTGGCGGGCGTCGTTATCACCGCCGACCCTTCCCAAAACGCTCTGGTCGTTCGGGCGCCCTCGAAGAGCATGGCGCTGATCGCTCAGTTGATTGAACAGCTCGACCAACTCCCCGGAGTCGAAGCTCAGATCAAGGTCTTCGAGGTCAAGAACGGCGACGCGACCGCCTTGGCCGTCACCCTGCAGCAGTTGTTCGGCCTGCCGGTCACCGCCGGCCAGAACCCTGGAGGCGGCGTCTTCGGCGCCAATGCGCAGCTGCAACTCGCGGGCTTGACCGCCGGCGGCGAAGGTTCGCTGGTCCAATTGCGAGTCACCGTCGACACGCGCACTAACAGCATCATCGTCAGTGGCTCGGCCAGCGATCTGGAAGTGATCGAAGTCCTGCTGCTGCGGCTGGATGAAAAGGGTGTCGAGACGCGAAC
>JBQCJB010000136.1:0-5359 GCA_051953155.1 Aureliella sp.
TGGGTTGCTTGAACGATTCTATTTGTGGTCGCTGCGGCTCTCGCTCCGCTACCGCCTGGTGGTCATGGTGCTGTCGGTGCTGGTCATCGCCAGCAACTTCTGGCTCTACAACATGGTCCAGCAGGATTACATTCCCACCAACGTCGATGAATCGGAGTTCGAAGTCAGCCTGATGGCCGGCGAAGGGACGAACCTGACCTCGATGAACGAATGCATGATGCGGGCTGAAAAGATGATCTCCGACATCGACGGCATCGATTTGCTGATGACGACGGTCGGGACGCGGGGCTTCGGTGGCGTCAATCGCGGCGACATCTACGTGCGGCTTCGCAACCACGAGGAGCGCGTGTTCACCCTCAAACGATTGTGGAACGGGCTGCTGGCCGCCGACCCGGGAGCCGCTTTCCGCGGCAACTTCTCGCAGCGCGACAAGATGAACGAGATCCGTCAAAAGCTCCGCAGCATCGACGGCGTGCGGGCCTCGGTTCGCAACCTGACCTCGCTGCGCACCGGGGCGCCCGTCGACATCGATTTCTCGATCACGGGCACCGACGTGCAGGCGCTGGCCGATTTCAGCGAGCGACTGCGCGACAAGGCGATGACGCTGCCGGGCATCGTCGATGTCGACACTACGCTGCGAACCGACAAACCCGAGATGCTCGCCAGGATCGACCGCGAGCGAGCCGCCGCCTTGGGCATCGACGCCCAAGAAATTGCCGACACGCTGCGAATTGCCGTCGGCGGCGATGATCGCGTGTCGCGTTATCGCGATCTGTCGGTCGACGATGCCTACGATGTCGAGCTGCGCTTGGTAGGCATGGACCGCCGCGACAAAGAATCGATTTCCCAGTTGTACGTCCGCGCTCGCCCCAATCTGTCCAGCGATCCTGAGCTGACGCTGACCAGCGCTAGTTCCTCGGGCACGGCTCTGTCGCGCATCGACAACGTCGTCGAGTTCAACTTCGGTGATTCGATCGCCCGCATCGACCGCTTGGACCGCCAACGGATGGTCGCTGTGCGAGCGAACGTGGCAGCCGGATACGCGCTGGCCGACCGCATCCAGGCGCTGCAAGCGGCCGCCGAAGAGATCGGTTTGCCGCCGGGATTCGAAACCCGCGTGCTCGGTCGCGGCCGCGAACTCGAACGCACGTTGCAGGATTTCATCTGGACGTTCGCCTTGTCCTTCGTATTCATGTACATCGTGCTGGCAGCCCAGTTCGAGAACATGGTCCATCCGATCACCATCCTGCTGTCGCTGCCGCTGGCCGTGCCGTTCGGCTTGATCAGCCTGTACTGGGGCGGCGAGACGCTCAACCTTTATTCAGCGCTCGGAATTCTGGTGCTCTTCGGAGTGGTCAAGAAGGCCTCGATTCTGCAGATCGACCACACCAATAATTTGCGTTCCAAGGGGATGAACCGCTTCGACGCCACGATCCAAGCCAACCGCGACCGCTTGCGACCGATTTTGATGACGACCATCTCGTTCGTCGCCGGCTTGCTGCCCCTATTGATCGCCAACGGGCCTGGGGCGGAAGAGCGGCGATCGATCGCCGTGCTGGTCGTCGGCGGCCAGACGCTATCGCTGCTATTGACCTTGCTGGCCGTGCCGGTGATTTACACCTACTTGGACGACGTCGGTCAATTCCTGCTGCGGGTCACCAAACAGCACAGCCGGCAACCTGTCCCTAAGGTGGCTGCTCAAGAGGCCAGCTCCTGAGCGCACTGCCGGTGCGATTGGCTAGCGTGACTAACTTGGGCTCAGCGTACATGCGCATGACTGGAGCGCATCGAACATGCGCCTCGCTGAAGTGCTCCGTCGATCCGCGCCATAAGCAATAGCCGGCTTGCGCGAGGGAACCAGCGCAAACCGGCGGCAGAAAGTTGTGCAAGCGCACTTCGGGTGCGCGCGATTTGTGTGCGAATTTCTAATCGCGTCGCGACTTACCGGCTGAGCGTAGCGATGGTCGCATTGCTTTGCGGGTCGCGAACGACGACCATCCCGTTGGGATTGATGGTGCCTTGGACGCGTCTTCCGCCGGCGATGTACTCGCTACCGGTCGCTTGGTATCCGGCTGGCAGGAAGTCGGTCAACAGGATGCGTCCGTCGGACAAGTGGACCGCATAGTTCAGCGTGTAGGTGCCGCGCGAGACCGGCGGAGAGAGGCGATTGACGAACGCTACCGAGCCCGGGGCTTGAGGTGCGTAGCCAGCCGTGCGCTGTTGAGGCAGCATCTGGCCTGGCAGATAGTTGGTCGTTGAGTAACCAGGTTGCGGCGTGCCGACCGGGAGCGGATATCCCATGGGCGACGCGTAGCTCATCGGAGCGTAAGAAATCGGTGGTGGATAGATCATCCCCCCGCATCCGCACTGCGCCCAAACCGACGAGCCAGGAAGCACGAAACTCAACACGCAAAGCGCCACTGCTGAAGCCTTCATCGCCATCTCCTTGGTGAAAAACATTGATCGACTGCGCGGGACTGCATTCTAGCAGATCGAGTGCCCATCGCATGCAAAAATTAGCACTTCCTCCACCCAGCCAGCCCACAGAGGCCCGAGCACTAGGGGCATTCCCACTTGCTCGGCCTGTATTCTGACCGTGATGACGTTGACGGACCTCTGGGCATACGAATGCGAAGTGGCAAGAAGCCCGCGTTAGGTCGCGAGCCCGTCTGACTCACTCGCTGTTAGCCGGCAGCGTGATGGATAAGTCGCCGGGGAAACGCGCCGCGTGTTGGAACTGGCTGGAGAACGTGAGTGTTTTCGGTTCACCGACGGTAGCTGTTCCGATTTGGGAACCGGAGCGAAATCTGCCGCGTCTATCCCGGCCAGTACACGTTTCACAAGGGAGCTGGTTCCATGAATGCGCACGTCGTCAAAGCAGGCTTTGCCTGCACCTTGATTCTCGCTGGTAGTACCGCCTACGCTCTTTATAGCGTGAGCGAGAAGGGAGACTGGCCTAAATCCTGGCCGCAAGAGCTCGAAGCCCTACGCTCTTCAGCTCGTACGCTGGTGGGCCCGATGGCTCCATTCCAGCACCACGCAATTCGCTTCTCCAACCGCGAAGACTTGCTGGCCGCCTGGCCTCACATTCTGAAGGTGAAGACCAAGGGGGCGCCCATCTTCTTGACGCGCCGGCCCAATTTTTTCCTGGGGGAAGATGTCAAAGCCGGGGTCATTGTGCACTGCCCGCCTACCGGCCAGTCAGAAAACCCGGCCACGCCGGAGAAGCCTATCAATTCCACAAACGCCAGAGAGCGGTGGATGTATACGACCTATATCGAACTGCTCGTCGACGGTTCCGTCGTCGACCTCAATCACCTGCCACTGCCGCCTGATACGCCCATTATCGACGAGCGTTTTTGAACCCGAGCATTCGCCTTCCTCCCTGTAGCGGCAGCGGCGGCTCTTCGACGCCCTGCCCTCCGCGTGGTGGCAATCCAGCGCGCCGATCGCCTGCGACTCTTATCGCTACCGCTGCCCTCAACCACTTCGCATGAACGCCTCGGCGCTGCGGGCGTTGCAGATTCGCCTACCCGAACCAACTGACGGGCTATCTACTGTGCGCCCGTCCATCGCGCAGTGGTGTTGGAATGCACAGCGTAGTGTACGGGTGTTCAAAACGCGGGCGGTGTTGGGGCGTTTCCTACTTGTCAGACATCTATCTTGGTAGCGATGGGCAGCGCTGCGCTTGTCAAGCTGGCGGCCTAGCGCCAGAATGCCGCGGACTTACTGGTGGCTCTTTCGAGTTACGGCCCGCCTGGTAGAAACGCCCCTCGCTCAAAAGGAAGTCTGGCCGATGCTGGCGAAGCTCAAGACGCTTTCACTTCTAGGCATCGAGGCGTTGCCCGTCGAGGTCGAGGTCGACGTGTCGGCGACATCGCTTCCCAAGACGATGCTGGTGGGTCTGCCGGAGGCGGCTGTCAAAGAGAGCACGCATCGGGTCGAGCGGGCGATGGTCAACAGCGGCTTTCTGCGCCCCAACGATCGCGTCGTGATCAACCTCGCCCCGGCCGAGTTGCCCAAACAAGCGGCCTCGTTCGACCTGCCGATCTCGCTGGGCATCCTGGCGGCCAGCCGGCAGATGGAGTCGGAGCGGTTCCACGAGTTCGCCGTCGTCGGCGAGCTGGCTCTCGAGGGACACACCCGACCGGTCAAAGGCGCGCTATCGATGGCCATCGCCACCCGCGACGCGGGCCTCCGCGGGTTGCTGGTTCCCAAAGAGAACGCAGCCGAAGCGGCGGTCGTCGAGGAGATCGAGGTTATACCTGTCGCATCACTGACCGAAGCAGTCGGCTTCTTTACCGGGCTGCTGGAAATTGATCCGCACCCCTCGCGACTGAGCGAGTTGTTTTCCGAGTACAGCAGTTATGAGCTCGACTACGCCGACGTCCGCGGCCAAGATGTCGCCAAGCGCGCCCTGACGATCGCGGCCGCTGGAAGCCACAATCTACTGATGCTCGGTCCGCCGGGCTCGGGCAAGACGATGTTGGCCAAGCGCTTGCCGACGGTTCTGCCGACGCTGACGGCCGAGGAGTCGATCGAGACGACGCGGATCTACAGCGTGTTGGGACGCTTGCCGCCTGGCCAGCCTCTGATGGCAACCAGGCCGTTTCGCGCGCCGCATCATACGATCAGCGATGCAGGTCTGGTCGGTGGTGGCAGCCCTCCGTCGCCAGGCGAGATCAGTTTGGCGCATCACGGCGTGTTGTTCTTGGACGAACTGCCCGAGTTCAATCGGCGAACGCTGGAGGTCATGCGGCAGCCGCTGGAGGACCGCGTGGTCACGATCTCGCGGGCTCTGCGCAGCACGACTTTCCCTGCGGATTTCATGCTGATCGCCGCGCTCAACCCCTGCCCCTGCGGCTTCCGCACCGACCCCCGCCGCACCTGCTCCTGCAGCCAGCCCCAGATCGAACGCTACATGGCTCGCATCAGCGGACCACTACTCGATCGCATCGACATCCATATCGAAGTGCCGGCGGTTCCGTTTCAAGAGCTTTCGGCCGGCGCGCCGGGGACGAGCAGCGAACAAATGCGCGGTGACGTGCTGGCAGCCCGGACGCGGCAGCGGCAGCGGTTCGTTAACACCTCGAACCTCACTAACGCTCAAATGTCCAGCCGCCAGCTGCGCGAGTACTGTGTGCTCGATACGCTCAGCCGCAATGCGCTTCGCGACAGCGTCCAGGAACTGGGGCTCTCGGCCCGAGCTCACGACAAGATCCTGCGAGTCGCCCGGACGATTGCCGACCTGGACGGCTGCGAAAATATCGAGCTGCCGCATCTGCAGGAAGCGATCAACTACCGCATGCTCGATCGCACGCTGCTCCAATAACCTTGCCTCCCTCCCCGGCCGCGTTTC
>JBQCJB010000137.1:0-6211 GCA_051953155.1 Aureliella sp.
AAACTACGCAACGGGCGAGCGCAGCCGCAACAACTGGTTCGTCGCTCTAATCACCGTGGGCGAGGGCTGGCACAACAACCATCACGAGGATCCGTCGGCTGCCAGCGTCCAGCATCGCTGGTGGGAGCTGGACATCAGCTACTATGAGATCAAGCTGCTGGAAAAGCTGGGATTGGCCTCAGATATCATCGTGCCGCGGCACCTGCGGCGCACCAGCCGTCCGGCCGACGAAACGCGGCAGGCCGGCTAAGTGTCGCAGCGCGGGCGCTGTCGGTGCTGGAAATCTGCTGCGTTTTTCGCAGGCCGCGGAGCGGAGCCCCTTCTGAAAAAGCACTTCCCGCACCACAATGTTGGTGGTAGCAGGGAGGATCAGGAATCTGGAGAATGCCGCTCGTTTTTCGGGGCATCTGGTTCAGATGGCGATCCCGAAATTATTTCTGACAGTGACGATTAGCGGCAGAGTAAAGAATCTATGCGTCGGGACGACATCCGGAACATTGTCATCATCGCCCACGTTGACCACGGCAAGACCTCGCTGGTCGATTGCCTGCTCAAGCAGAGCGGCCAGTTTCGCGATTCCCAGTTGCAAACCGATCGAATCCTCGATAGCAACGATCTGGAGCGCGAACGCGGCATCACGATCCTCAGCAAGAACATCGCGCTGACGTACAAAGGGATCAAGATCAACATCATCGACACGCCGGGTCACGCCGACTTCGGCGGCGAAGTCGAACGCGTCGTCCGCATGGCCGACGGCGCTCTGGTGCTGATCGACGCGGCCGAAGGACCGATGCCGCAGACCCGGTTCGTGCTCTCCAAAGCACTCGAGGTGGGCATCAAACCGATCGTGGTCATCAACAAGATCGACCGTCCCGACGCCCGTTCGCTGGAAGTGCTCGACGAAGCTCTCGAGTTGCTGGTCGATCTGGGTGGCGAAAGCTACATGGACAATTTCCACCATATCTTCGCTTCCGCTCGCGAAGGTTACGCAACACACGATCCCGATGTTCGCGGCAATTCGATGATCCCGCTGCTGGACATGGTCTTGGAACAAGTTCCGGGGCCAGAGGTCGAACCCGATGCTCCGCTGCAGATGCTGGTGACGAATCTCGACTGGAGCGAGTACGTCGGCCGCATCGCCATCGGCCGGATCCAGTCGGGACGCATGCGCAGCGGCCAGGCAGTCGATCTGGCTAAAGACAAAGGTGAGGTTGCACCGGCCAACGTCGCCTCGATCTCCGTCTTCGACAAACTCAGCCGAGTCGAAGTGCCCGAAGCGATCGCTGGCGACGTCGTCGCCGTCGTCGGAATGGAAGACGTCGATATCGGCGACACGATCTGCGCTCGCGGCGACGTCCGCCCGCTGGAGCGTTTGAAGGTCGACGAACCGACGCTCGAGATGATCTTCAGCGTCAACAATTCCCCGTTCGTCGGCCGCGATGGCAAGTACGTCACCACGCGACAGCTGAAGGCGCGCTTGGATCGCGAGCTGGAAAAGAACGTGGCATTGCGCATGGCCCCGGTCGAAGGGGCTGAAGCCTACGCCGTCCGCGGCCGCGGCGTTCTGCACTTGGCCGTGCTGATCGAAACCATGCGCCGCGAAGGTTTTGAAATGTCCGTCAGCAAGCCGCGCGTGGTTACGCGGACGGTCAACGGCAAGCTGCACGAACCATTTGAGACGCTGAACGTTGAAGTGCCCACCGATAAGGTCGGCCCGGTCATGGAACTGGTCGGTTACCGCCGCGGCACCGTCGAGGAAATGATTCCGCGCGGTTCGTACACTCTGCTCCGCTTTGACATTCCGGCTCGCGGATTGATTGGCCTGCGCACGCGCCTGCTCAACGCCACGCAGGGCACCGCGATCATCCACCACCGCTACTCCGGATACAAACCGCAAGAGGGTGAAGTACCGCGCCGCTCCAACGGCGTGCTGGTCTCGATGGTTACCGGCAAGGCCGTCGGCTTTGCCCTGTTCGGCCTGCAGGAACGCAGCGAACTATTCGTCGCCCCGGGCGATGATGTTTACGAAGGCATGATCGTCGGCGAGAACGCCCGCGACAACGACCTGGTCGTCAACCCTTGCCGCGAGAAGAAACTGACGAACATCCGCGCCGCCGGCTCGGACGAAAACATCATTCTCAAACCGCCGCGAGCCCTCTTCCTCGAAGCCGCCTTGGAATACATCGAGGATGACGAGCTGGTCGAAATCACTCCGAAATCGATCCGCCTGCGAAAGATGCAGCTCCGCGAGTCCGAGCGCCGCCGCGGTGGACGGGCTCCTTCGCTAGCATAGCGGCCCCTGCCTCAGCCGACTTCGACCGCTTCTGCTGGAACCGGCCCACTACCGGAACCGATAACCTGCTTTGGTGCGATCCAGAAACGGTGCGGTTCCCGTGGCTCGAGGCTTGGATGAGAAGAACGCTAGCAATTTCTGTACTAGCTTGGGCGCTCTCCGCAGGCGGTGTGCCGGCTGTCTATGCACAGCTGTCCACGCCGACGGCCGCCGCCGGGAACTCGGCTGGCGGCGCCGCCAACGCTGGCGCTAGCTCAAGCGGAGCGGCTCAGGCGACGTTGGTGCGCGACCCGCGCACCGGGCGGCTCTACCGCCAAGAGGTGCAAACGGTCGAGCAACCGGTAACGCGCTGGCAGCGCAAAGTTGTCGACCGCACGATCACCGTGCCTCAAACGGTCATCGAGAACCAGCAGGTTCCGCAAACGACCTACGTGGCCAAGACGGAGTACGTTCTCCAACAGCGGCTGAAGGGCTGGTGGAATCCGTTCGTCCAGCCTACTTATGCCTACGAGTATGTGCCGGTCACGCGTTGGGTGCCGCAAACGCAAATGGTGACCCAGCAGGTCGCCAGCGTGAAGATGGTTCCTCGCACCGAGCAGATCGCGGTCGATGAACCCGTGCAATCGACCGAGCGCGTCCAGCGGCTGGTCATGACCGAGGTTGATCCAGCGGCCAGCAGCATTGCTCCTTTGAGCGGAGCGTCCGCTACGCAGTTAGCCACCGTGCGTCCGGCCAACCCAATGTTGCCGGCGGCGGGCACGCTGGGCGGCCATCCGTCGCTGCAGACTCAGCCGCTGATCGCTCGCGTTCCAATATTGTCCCAGCAACGTGTGCTGCCGTGGCAGCCCGGGACCTTGCTGACGGCTCCAGTGTCGCAACTGCGTTCGATCGTGCGGGCCACTCCGCTACCTGCCGCGGGGCAAACCAACTATGGTGCGGCGATGAACGTCGCCTCGCGACCAGCCAGCAGTTGGAGCCGCGACCAGAATCAATCGGGCATGCCAGCGACGGTGGTTCGGTAACTCGACGCCTCTTGCTCACGGCTGCGGCGATGGCAGTTTGTTGGCCAGCTGTGCAGCGTGGCCAGTCTTAGTACAGCAAGCTCGACTCGACGCTCGGCCACCAGGACTGCTCAGTCTCCGCCAACTGGTCGAGCTGGTCGAGATCGCAATCGCCATCGATGGCCCGCCGCAAGCGGTCGCTGCCGCTGAGGATATCGATTGGCGGTTTGACCGTCTCGTATTCGTAGGGAGGCGCCAGCCAGCTTAGCTCGCCGGGATGCAGTTGGCGGACTGCATGCAGCACGTGCAGCGCTGTACGGTACGAGCGAAAACTCTCTTCGTCGGTAACATCCAGGAAAACGCCTCGACAGCTCTCGCCTTGCCACTTGTCGAACGTCGGGCGAAAACGCGTCGGCCGGAAACGCACGCCGGGCAGCCCGCGGGCGTTGAGCGTTCTGGCCAACTGCCTTTCATCGATGAATGGCGCGGCCACGACCTCAAAGGGAATCGTCGTGCCGCGGCCCTCGGAGAGATTCGTTCCCTCGAGCAAGACGCCTCCCGGATAAACGCAGGCTGTGCGAAGAGTCGGCATGTTAGGCGAGGGCAAGACCCAGTGCCGGCCGCAGGCAGCAAAGCGGTCGTCACGTCGCCAGCCGCGCATCGGCACGATGGACAACTGCACGTCGATCGACAACGCTCGGGCGCACCAGGTGGCCATCTCGCCGATCGTCAGTCCGTGACGCATCGGAATCTCGGCCAGGCCGACAAAACTGCGATAGTCGCTCTCGAGCAGTGGGCCTTCGGCGATCGTACCTCCCAGCGGATTGGGTCGGTCGAGCACGACGACGTGCGTGCTGCTGCGCGCGCAGGCTTCCATGCATTTGACCAGCGTCCAAATGAACGTGTAGACCCGCGTGCCGACATCTTGGAGATCGATGACCAGCGCGTCGATTTCGGCCAGCATCGCCGGCGTGGGCTGGCGCGTTTCGCTATACAGACTGAAGACCGGCAGCCCGAGCGGCTCGTAGAGAGAATGCTCCGTCTCGATCATGTTCGCCTGCTCTTCGCCCCAAATGCCATGCTGCGGCGAGAACAGGCAGCGGAGCTGCGTCGGGAAATGCTCTGCGAGAACGTCGCAGCTGTAGCGGCCGTCGGCCGCGAGCGAGGCTTGATTCAATAACAAACCGAACCGTCGACCCTTCAGACAGTCGAGCGGTTCGGTCAGTAAGCGATCCAGTCCAGTTTCAAATCGAGCCATTGGCGAAGCGGCCTGTTGAGTCCTTAACGAAGCCGTTTGCGTGCGGCGCTCAGGCAGCTGACATCAGGCAGCCGAAATCAGGCGTCTGCCGTCGGGCGGCTACCTGGAGTGCCGTCGCGTTAGTCCCACCACCACTGAGTCTGGCTGGCCGAGTGCTTAGCCAGGTCGAGCGACGCAGGGCGGCTAATGTGGGAGGGTGCCTGCGATTTGACGTTCTTGGCGATTGCCGCCGGTTCGAACATGACACCGCCGCTGATGACGGCTACGACCGTTCCGTTGCGGAGGCGATCCCAGGCGGTCACCCCTTCAACGCTGGTGGGAGCCTGCCGATTCGCGTTGGACTCCGGCGTGCGGTAGCAGAGATTCGGGAACCATTCTTTCAGCGACGGCTGCTCGGTGGCTTCGATCGCCAGCTGCAGCGTCAATCCGAGTTCAAAGATGCCTTGTAGCCGGGCGTAAGCCGGTTGGGTCGCTCGCAGGGCGCCGAGCTTTTCGGTCATTTCGGCTGCGAACGCGTCGGCGGCTTCGTCGTTGGCGCCGGTGGCCTGACGCTTGCCTTGTGCATCGACCCACTGCTGCTCGCTCATTACCGCCACGACTTGCTTGGGCAATTGGAAGAGGTCACCCGATGCGTTGACGTCGATTGGCGAGTTGTTGTACGAGAACCACCAGCGGATGAGGCTCTGGGTCGGAGCGGCTCCCTTGCGGTCCAGATGATCGAAGTACGACTTGATCTTGGGAACGGTGCTCGACAGGCCCAGGCCGACGCGCTTCATGTGTTCGTCCACGTCGACCAGTGCCAAAGCGGTGCTCGAACGCGGGTCGATACCGAAGACGTTGACCGAGTGCGGGCCAACCTTCGCCTTGAGCTGTTCGGCAACCGAATGCGGCGCGCGGCCCAGGCGAGCCACAACGCCCGGATCGCTGAGGAATTTCTGGGCTTCGAGGATGCCCTGATTGTTCGGATCGAGCGAGCAACCCAGCGGAGCGGTGCGGTTGGTCATCAGCGATGCCAAGGTTCGCAGATCCTCCAGCAGGAAACCGTTCTCGTCACCGGCGGCATTCGAGGCGGGGCCGGCCACCAAGATGTCGTGATTGTCCTTGTCGATCGCGATGAACTCAATGTGCGTGATGCCGGCCAGTTGTCGCATCTGGGCGGTCGGGGGCAGGCCGCGAGCGGTGGTCAATCCCAAGGCCGCGTCGAGCTGCTTGAGAGAAAGCGTTCGCAGGCCGGCGCCGGCTCGCCACTGGGCCTGGGCCATGCCGCTGCGCCAATCGGGCATCGAAACGTCGTTTTGGCGACGCGTCATCTGGCCTTTGGCGTCCAACCATACACCGTTGGGCCAAGGATAAATGGTGCTGTTGCCGGTGCCGATGCCCATCCATTCGTCGGGCGTGATCGTCGACTGGATCAGCATCATCAGTTCCATCATGCCGCTGAGGGCAATACCGCCCGAGGCGCCGGCGGCCGGCTGTTCGGAGGCGATCGCAGGCGGCTGCGAGGGTGATGTCGCTGCGAGGCTGCCGCCGCTGGCCGGGCCTTGCGCGTGTACCGACGTCGCCAAGAGGCACGCGGCCACGAGGGCCACTTTTGCAGGCACGGCAAACGCACGCTTAGCGGTGCGATGCATAACGGCTGGCAGTCTCATACCAATTTCC
>JBQCJB010000138.1:0-10247 GCA_051953155.1 Aureliella sp.
CGGCTCGCGTGCCCTGAACGTTGCCAACGAAGCCGCCAATAACTTCGATGGCGTGCAGACCGGCAAGCTGCTGGCCGGCGACCAGGTTGACCGAGCCAAAGGGCAGATTCAGTTTGACGCGGCCTGGTTGGCTGCAGGTCAGCACCAGAAGAGCGAAGTTGCGGCCGCCAAAGATGCGGCCGAAGAGGCTATCGACAAGTCTCGCATCCAAGGCTTGTCGCCCTTCGGCGGCCCGAGCATAGTCGCAGGCCAAGCGCAGCCTCAAATGCCCGCTACGCAAGCACCCGCAGCTCCGGGCATCGTGGCCGACGACCTGAAGGCCGCCAATGCCACGACAGAACTCAAGAGCAATGCGCAACCGGCGAACCGACTGGGGCAAGCAGTCGGCGGCTTAGGCGGTGGCGTCCAGAGCCCGGCCAATGGGCTGCCGAGCGAACAAAGCGAAGGTCGGGCTAGCCAATACCAGCGCTACCAACAACGCCTTGAACAGCAGAGTCAGCAGGGCCAGGGAGCGGCATTTCGGTCGGCATTTCCCGAACTGAAGGGCCTATCCACTCCCGCCGACTTTGCGGGACAGAGTTATGCTCTGGCCGAAAGCGAATCGAGACGCGCCCGCACCAACGCCCCGGCCGCCGGCGGGCGACCGACGGCCGGCAGCGGCGCGGAGCCCAATGCCGCCGCCACCCCTGGGTATCTGGCAAGCCTCGACGCGGAACTGCCGATGCGCGGCCAGGGATTCTTCTTCACCACGCCCGGAGGCGCCGTGGAGTTAACCGCTCAGAGCATCTCGGTAGAAACGCTCGATCGACTGGCGATGATTGGCCAGATCGCGGTCGCCGCCCTGATCGTGTGGTGGCTAGCCCGCAAACTCCTGCGCACCGATCAGACAGCGGTTCCCGGACGAGGCCGACCGGTCGCGTAGCCCGCCCGTCGATAACCTCGCGCCGCCGCCAACTCTCCTCAAGGCAGCTCACGGCAGGCGAGGGGCGGACCGCTTGGCTCGACCAGTGTGGCGGATTCCTCGATAGCTTCAGCCCAGCGATCATCGGCCTGCTCCGCCAGTTTGATCACTACGCGTTTGGACCCGAGCAGGCCTTGGGGGTTCAGGCTGTAATAGCGGTCCAGATAGTTTGGCTGGCGATAGCAGGCGGCCAAAAGCCCTTCGACCAACTCGGGAGCGATTCGGCGGTGGTCACCCGTCGGCTCGAGCACGACTTGCAGCGTGGAATGCGGATTCGCCTGGAGGAGATTGACGAGCGTCTGCTCCATGGCGTGGCGATGCGGGGCGAAGTCGCGCGAGGTGAACCACACGGCCATTGCTTGGGCGCACTGGCTGGCGGCCGGCCACTCGGGCCGAGCGGCCGAATCGAGATCGATTGTCAAACATTCCACCGGTTGGCCCGCGCGATCGAACTGGAGCTTGGGCTCCGGAAACGGATCCCACTCGGACTCAAAGACCTCCTGCGCGTCTTCCATCAGGCTGTACAGATCGCTCGTATCGAGCGTCGGCGTTTGATAAACATAGTAGGGAGGCCGCGGTTGGTACTTCAGTCCCAACTGCTCGGCCTCATGCCGGAAAGCGGTCCCAGGCAGAATCGCCAGGTTGAAGACCTGCGTGGAAGTGAACAGTTTGCTCGAGGCCAGGTAATCGAAGCCTCGCCGGACCGAAGCGAGCGTGTCCCCTGGCAGGCCGATGATCAAGTCGACTTTGACCTCGATGCCCGCATCGATCATCGCGCCGACGCCCCGTTCGAAGGCTTTGAGATTGTTGCGGCGGTCCATCAAGTTCTGCGCGGCCGGGTCGATCGACTGCAAACCGATCTCGACCTCCGTAAAATTCGCAGCCCGCAGCAGCGCGGCCGTTTCGGGTTTGATTCCCTCGGCGCGGAGTTCGCCGAAGTACTTGAACTGATGGTCGTGATTCTCGCGGGCCAGCAGCCGCAGAAATTCGTCGAAGTCGCGGCGCTGGTTCAGCGTCGGATCGAGCAGGACCACTTCGGTAGCGCCTGCTTCGCGCGCGTGCCGCAAATTGGCCACGATCTTGTCCTCGTCGACGAAGTACAAGGCATCGTAGCTCTTCGGGTAATAACAGAACTTGCACTTGAATACGCAGCCGCGAATCGTCTCCAGCAGCAGCAGCCGCTCGTCGGCCGCATCGAGGATACCGGCCAGGTAAGGCGATGAGACTTGGCTGAGGTTGGCCATCGGTTTGCGGAACAACGGCATCTGGGGATTCGTCGCCCGCCATAGCCCCGGAATTAGCTGACCGCGGTCACTGCCCGAGAGCAATGTGCCGAGCAATTCGGTAAATGTCTGCTCCCCTTCGCCGACGACGGCATAATCGACGACGCCCGATTCGAGGACCCAGGCATTATCGGCCGTGATTTCCGGACCGCCGAGCACGATCAGCAAGTCGGGACGGCGGGCTTTGAGCTGGCTTGCGATCCAGAGCGTGCGGTCGATGTTCCACAGGTAGCACGAAAAACCGACCATCCAGGGATCGCGGCGGAGGATGTCTTCGACCAGCCCGCTTTCGGAATACGTGTTGGCAACGCGCGGCGGCAGGATGGCGAAGTCGTAGTCCGATTCCAGGCCGTGCTGCCGCGCGTGCAGGATCAGGTAGCCGGCGGCCAACGGGACGTTACCGACGATCGGGGCGAGCCCGGCAGGGGGAATAGGAAGCTGTGCAAAGAGGACTGACCGTCGAGATTTCATCGCCATTATTCTAGCCGTCTCCCCCGCCGGCGAAAATGCGTTTTGGCTGCGGGACGCCGCGCTTGATTCGGCCAGGGGCGGCTGCGTAGAATGAGATTCGATGGGCTGCGATAACGCGTCGCAGCGTGTCTGTTTTTGCACCGCCGCGAGCCCATTCTTGGCTGAGCGTGGTTCGCGCGGTCAACTTCATTTCAGAAAGGAGGTGATCAGGTGAGTTTAATCTGTTCCGGCCCTAGGAGTGGTGCTTCGTAAGTCGCCGGCGGGCTGTTTACGATTCACAGCCCCACTCCGCTCGTAGGCTAACCTCCTTTCGGATTCCTGCGAGAAAAGTTCGAGCCCGGGATGCGCGTCGCTTGCGATGCCGTCCCGGGCTTCTTTTTTTTCCCTGAGCGTTTGCACTCGGCTGAGCCGGCACACGCGCGCGAAGGCCCGTGAAAACTGTCTCGCACCCGCCGGGGCTTTGCCGTAAACTGGGCGTTTCTTTTCAGCGATAGACGACCAGTTGGGTGGGGGCGCAGTCGATTATGACAGCCGTCGAATGCGGTATCGAAAACGGCCTCGCGTCCGAACAGTCCGACCATGCGGAGCTGCCGCCGCTGCTGGCCGATCGATCGTTCTGGGGTTTGGCAGTTACCCAGTTCCTGGGCGCGTTTAACGATAACCTCTACAAGCAGTTGATCCTGCTGCTGGCCGTACCCGCGGTCGCAGGCGCTGCGGCGCTTGCCGGTCAACCCGAGGCTGCCGCCGATGCCGCCGCGCCGCCGAGCGATGTTCAAGGCTGGGCCCTGTTTGTCTTCTCAATCCCGTTCGTGCTCTTCAGCGGTTTTGCAGGTTTTCTCTCGGACCGCTTCAGCAAGCAGCCTATCATCTTGCTGTGCAAAATCGCCGAGATCGGCGTGACCAGCCTGGCGCTGATCGCTTTCCTTGCGTACGACTCGCTGCATATGGTCGGGACCTGGACCGTGCTCTTCTTGATGGGCACCCACAGCGCGTTCTTCGGCCCGGGCAAGTACGGTATCCTGCCCGAGATCTTTCGCGCCCGCGATCTGGCCCGGGCCAACGGCATCATTTTGATGTCGACCTTTCTCGCCATCATCTTCGGAACGGTCGCTGCCGGGGCGCTGCATGACCACTTGATCGGCGACAGCGGCACCGCCCACAACCTCTGGATCGCATCGCTGGTCTGCATCGGCATCGCCGTCGCAGGAACGATTTCGGCGACCTTGATTCGACGCACGCCACCGGCCGAGCCCAACCTGCCGCTGACCAGCGATGCCTGGTCGGTCAGCCACGAGGTTCGCCACGCGCTGGCCAGCGACCGGCCGCTGTTGATCGCTCTGCTGGCTTCGTGCGTCTTTTGGTTGGTCGCCGGCATCGCCATGCCCGCGATCAACAGCCTGGGCGTCACGCAGTTGGGCCTAGACAAGACGTCGACGAGCCTGCTGACGGCCTCGATCGCCGTAGGCATCATGGTCGGAGCCGTGCTCGCCGGCACCATCTCGCGGTTTGGCAAGACCGATCGCTTGGTGACCATTGGTCTGTGGGGCATTCTGGCTTCGCTCGTCGCCCTGGGCATGTGGCACGGCGAGTCGACGCATGTGCTCGGCCAGGCCGGCAGCATCGTCGCACTGATGGCTCTGGGGATTTTCGCAGCGATCTACTCGGTACCGCTGCAGGTCTTTCTGCAGCAACGGCCGCCGTCGGCCATCAAGGGGCGCATGATTGCGACGATGAACCAAGCCAACTTTATCGGCATCCTGCTGGCTGGACCGCTGTACCAGTTGTTCGAGCGCATCGCCGCCTGGACCGACAGCCCCATCTCGAGCGTCTTCTGGATGATCGGCCTGCTCGTCCTGCCACTTGCAATCTTCTATCGCCTCGACTCCGAGGCTTGATGGCAAAGAGATAGCACAGCAGGTGCAAAAATAGCGAACGCGACGGGCTTCGTGCGGGCCGATATTGCACAAAACTTCGTCGCGTCGCTTGTTTGATGTTTTTTAAAACGAGTCGCAGACAGTTCCCCGTCCACGGCTCGTATAGAAATACTTATCTGCACTCAGCATGCCAAAGCTTGTGGCGGAGTCGCGCCAAGCTGATTTCCTAGGCCGGCGAGGCAAGTTTTCAAGCCGCTAACGACCTCCAGACCGCGTCGCGGCCGACTGCATGGGTGCAACTGGCAGCAGAGAAGCCAACGCCTATGCTCGCGCAGCGGTCGACTTGCTTGCTCTTCCACCACTGCAGCGTTATCCCCGAGTAGCTAATGGGCGGCATACTGGAGACGAAGGTGGGGAAAGCAGACCGGACGATCGCAGGACAATATCAAGTGATGTACCACTCGACGGTCCGACGACTGGCGCGGTCCAGCTGGCGGTCGTCGGGAATCAGGTAGCGGATACCGTGGGCATCGACGATCAACACGCCGTGGGCGCCCAAGCGGCGGATGTCCTTTTCGTCGTTGAGGACGAACTCGGTAATCCCGCGATCGGTCGAGACGCGCCACTGCGACGGTTCGGAGGTGCTGGAAACCCACAAGATGCGATCGATCAGGGGCACGAATTCGCGCGTCTTGAGTTCCTCTTCCAGCAAGCGCGCCGAGGCCGCGTCCAGGGTTTGCGGATCGGCGATCATCACCACTTCGCGCCCTTTGCGATCGACCAACACAATCCAATGGTTCGGATCGGTCAGAGGAAAGAGCCTTAGCGGCGTCAACCCTTTCAGCAGCGGCCCGCCGGGCTCAACGGCTTGCAACCCGCCGTCGCTGCCGCGCATCAGTTGGACGCGAGCGCTTTGGGCAATCGATTCGCAATCGTCGGGATCGCTGCTGTGTCTCAAATCATCTGGGTCCATGGTTGTCTTCGTTTCGTGGGCGCCGTGTCGAGCGTGCTCAGCTGACCGCCACCTGTTCGTGCTTTTCCAGCTGGGCGTTGTACAGTCGGCGGTAGACGCCATCGCGCTGGAGCAGTTGATCGTGTTTACCAACTTCGACGACGCGTCCATCTTCCAGGACGATGATGCGGTCGGCGTTGCGCAGGGTGCTCAGCCGGTGAGCGATGGCGATCGTCGTGCGGCCGCGAATCAGATTGTCCAGGGCGATCTGGATTTCGCGTTCGGTTTCGTTGTCCACTGCCGAGGTGGCTTCGTCCAGAATCAGGATTCGGGGATCGGTCAGCAGGGCCCGGGCGATCGAGATCCGCTGCCGTTCGCCGCCGGAGAGCGACTGACCGCGCTCGCCAACCAAGGAATCGTAACCCTCGGGCAAGCGGAGGATGAACTGATGGGCGTGGGCGGCTTTGGCTGCCTCGATGATTTCGTCGCGGCCGGCCGACGGCCGCCCGTAGCTGATGTTCTCGGCGATCGTGCCGTAGAACAGGTAGGGCTCCTGGAGCACGATGCCGATATTGCGGCGATACTCCTCCAGCGGGAAGGAGCGGATGTCGTGGTTGTCGGCCAGGATCGCACCTTGCGTCGGGTCGTAGAAGCGGCAGACCAGGTTGACCAGCGTGCTCTTTCCCGAGCCGCTGGGCCCGACCAAGCCGATCAATTCACCCGGCTTGATGTGCAGGCTGACCCCCTTGAGCACTTGCCGGTTCCCGTACTTGAACGACACATCATGGACGCTCAGGCGGCCGCTCAGCCGGCCCGGGTGCTGAGGCTTGACCGGTTCGCTGACCGAGGGCACGCGGTCGAGGATTTCGAAGACGCGGTACGCCGAAGCGGCCGCTCGCTGCGTATTGGCCAACATGCGGCTCATCGAATCCAAGCGGATGTAGAACCGCGAGATGTACGCCAGGAAGGCGGTCAGCACGCCGACGGTGATATGCCCGTAGGCAACGCGCCACACGCCAAAGACCCAGATGACCAGAATTCCTAGTTCGGTCAGCAAAGTTACCGTCGGGCCGAAAAAGGCCCACAGCCGGTTGACGCTGACGTTGGAATCGAGAACGTGTTTGTCCGACTGGCGAAACCGGTCGACCTCGCGGGTTTCCTGAGCGAATGCCTTGACGACGCGGACGCCCGGGATGGCGTCGGTCAGCACGCTGACCATGTCGCTCCAGGCGTTGGTCGCGCGGGCAAAGCCATGTCGCAAGCGGATGCGGACTTCATGAACCAGCCAGGCGATCGCCGGGAACGGCAGCAACGTCACCAGGGCCAGCACCGGATCGATCGAGATCAGCACGATCGAGGTGAACACGAACATCAATACGTCGGTGATGAAGTCGACCAGATTGATCGACAGAAAGTTGCAGATCCGGTCGGTGTCGGAACTGATTCGCGAGATGATGTCGCCGGTGCGGCGACCGCCGTAGTACTCGAGCGATAGTTTTTGGAGGTGCTCGTAAGTTTTGACGCGCAGGTCCGAACTGACCTGTTCGCTGGCCAAGGCGAGCACGAACGTCTTGGCCCAGCCGAGCAGCCACTCGGCGACTGCGGCCAATGCCAGGGCTCCCAGGTACCAGGCGACCAGTCCGGTGGCGACCGGTGCGCCGTTTTGCATCGGCACCAGCACGCGGTCTAGCAGCGGCATGCTCAGGTACGGCGGCACGAGGCCGGCGGCGGTGGCGGCGACCGTCAGCACTAGTCCCCAGGCGATCGTCCGCCCGCGTCGCTGTGCAAAGGGTAGCAACCGCCGCAGCGAGCTGGCTGCCGGCGGGGCCGCCACCGGCGTGCAGCTCGGGCAGACCGGCTCTTCGCTCGAAAGCACGTAGCCGCACGATGGGCAGGCGTGTGGTTCCAGGTTCGCTTCGGCCGCCCCGCGCGAGCGGAGGGTCGAATGAAAGACTCCCAGAAAGCGGTCGACGGCGGCGATTTGAGCGGCGGTGTACCACCACTGGTGCAAGCGCACGCCGTCGCTGACCAGGACCAACCGCCCCAGGCCGCCGTGGACGCTGGACTCGACGACCAGCGCAGCGTCGAGCGGCCAGACATGCGGCTCGGTGTCGGCCTTCAGCCACAATAAACGCTCGTTGGTCAGCACGATCAGGCTCGGACTGAAACGCCGCTGCTGGTCCAAGTCGATCGAAACCGTGCACTGGAGCGTATCCCCGTGGGCCAGCGGAGGCAGCGTGTAGCCTGCCGGCAGCAGCTTGGCAGCGAGTTTTCGTTCGTTGGCCTTATGCATTAATTGAATCCGGTCATTCTTTCACGTATCGATTCCATTATTCGATTTCCCCCCGCCCGCGACGGGGACGAGCAGCAGCACCAGTCTACGCATTTGCCACCGGAAAGGCGCGCTAAATGCTCCGTGCCGGGCTGCCTCGGTGGCCAGGGCCGGCGATGTCCGTAACGGCCGCAGCGCGGTTCCTGCGACTGGTCCAACTGGCCGGGGCAACCTTACAAAATTGTCCACTGGGAAGACTAGCCTTTTGGCCGCAGGCGGCGATAATAAGGGCCAGTCTGTGCCGCCCGAGGGAGTTTTCCCGGGCCCTGCGGTTCACCGAGGCCGAGCGGTCTTTCGAGGCCGTGCGATTTTCGGATGCCCGATTTTCGGAGGCCGAGGCGTGCAGGCGACTATTTCTCATGTTGAAGCGTCATCGTAAATCAGATACATCGGTTACGGGCCTCCGCTCTGGATGGAGTTGCGGCATTCTAGGACTCGATTCCGCCTACGGGAAACCACAGCTCGGTAGGCGCTTCACTCGACTTGCCCACGAATGGGCCGGCGGTGAGTTTAGTTATTCGGAGAATTGGTTCGAAAAACTCAGCTTTGCTGCGGCTTGCCCACTCAATTTCGCAACGTCACTTCGCAACGTCACTTTGCACTTAGGTGATGCCCCGACGCACACGTGTCTCAACTAGGCTTTGCCTCGAGCCCACCGCTTGAGAGCACGGCACAATCGGCGTACGCGGGCGAGAAGTTCAGAGCTTGCGACTGCGCGCGTCCTTTCCAAGGTTTTCCCAGTTCGCCAACCGATAAGTGTATCGGTTACGAAAACTAACTCCACACCAGGCGGTTCTTTTAAGCACACTATGACAAACCAACCCACTGTCGAGCAGTTCTCCCTGCGCAAGGTCCAAGCTCTCCGCGGACCGAACATCTGGGCAGACTTCCCGGTCCTTGAGGCCTGGATCGACTTAGCCGGTTTCAAAGACGCCACCTCCCAATCCCTGCCAGGTTTCGCCGAGCGGCTGATGGCCTGGATGCCCTCCCTGATCGAACACCGCTGCCTGATTGGCCAGCGGGGCGGATTCGTCGAACGCTTGCTCAACGGCACGCACCTGGCGCACATCCTCGAACACGTCGTCGTGGAACTGCAGTCGCTGGCTGGCAACGAAGTGGGATTCAGCCGCACTCGCGAACTGGACGAACCCGGAGTCTACCGGGTGGTATTCGAGTACGACGACGAACACGTGGGCCGCAGCGCGTTTGACCTGGCGACGCGGCTGTGCGTCGCGGCCATCTACGACCACGCCTTCGACATCCATGCCGAATTGGCTACGCTCCGCGAACTGGCCTACGATCGCTGCCTGGGTCCGAGCACGCGATCGATCGTCAACGCCGCGACTCGCCGCGGCATCCCCTATTTCCGGCTCAACAGCGGCAGTCTCGTTCAGCTGGGCTACGGCGCGAAACAGCGGCGGATCCTGACGGCTGAAACCGACCGCACCAGCGCCATCGCCGAATCGATCGCTCAGGACAAGGAACTGACTCGCAAACTCCTTTCCTCGGCCGGCATTCCCGTTCCCAAAGGCCGGCCGGTGGGCAGCGCCGCCGAGGCTTGGGAAACCGCTCAGGATCTCGGCTTGCCGGTGGTCGTCAAACCGCAGTATGGCAACCACGGCCGAGGCGTCACGACCAACCTACTGACCCAGGCTGAAGTGACCAGCGCTTACGACAACGCTCGCGAAGAAGAGTCGACCGTCGTCGTGGAAAAGTATCTCGAAGGGGACGATTACCGGTTGCTGGTCGTCGGTGACCGACTGGTCGCCGCCGCCCGCCGCGAACCGGCGCAAGTCGTCGGCGATGGCAAATCGACCGTCCGGCAACTGGTCGCCGAAGTCAACAAAGACCCGCGCCGCAGCGATGGCCATTCGACGGTAATGAGCTTCATCACCCTCGACTCGGTCGCCGACGCCGTGCTGGCGCAGCAAGGTCTGACGGCGGACAGCATTCCGCCGGCCGGACACATCGTCTTGATCCGCCGCAACGCCAACCTCAGCACCGGAGGCACCGCCTGCGACGTGACCGACCGCGTGCATCCGGAAGTGGCGGCCCGAGCCGTCGAAGCCGCGCGCATCATCGGCTTGGACATCGCTGGTGTGGACGTCATCGCCAAAGACATTTCCGTATCGCTGGAAGCCCAAAACGGCGGCATCGTCGAAGTCAACGCCGGCCCCGGCCTGCGCATGCATTTGCAGCCTTCCGAAGGCAGCCCGCGCCCCGTCGGCGAAGCCATCGTCGACATGCTGTTTGCGCAAGACGACAACGGCCGCGTGCCGGTCGTGGCCGTCACCGGCGTCAACGGGAAAACGACAACCCCCCGTTTGAGCAGCCCCATTCTTTCCCAGCTAGGCACGCGCGTCGGGATGACGAC
>JBQCJB010000139.1:0-3255 GCA_051953155.1 Aureliella sp.
CTGGCCGAGCTGCGCCAGGATTTTTCGATCCTCAGCGGCTTGGCTCAGGTCAACGCTCGCTCGCTCGGTGACGGACCGGGCGACCATGCTCGCAGTGCGGCCGCGTTCTTGACCGGAGCGCACCCGCTGAAAACTGCCGGCGCGAACATGCGCGTCGGCAAGAGCGCCGACCAATACGCAGCCGAACAATATGGCCGCGTCACTCGCCTGCCTTCGATCGAACTGGGAACCGAGCGCGGCCGCGGGGCGGGTTCGTGCGACAGCGGTTACGCGTGCGCCTACTCGAACAACATCTCATGGCGCACCGCCTCGCAACCGATGGCCAAGGAAATCCATCCGCGGCTGGCCTTCGAACGGCTATTCGGCAACGGCGCGGCCGGGGCTTCGCCCGAGGTCAAATCGCTGCTCTTCCAACGCTCGATCCTCGACATGGTCGCCGACGATGCCAAGATGCTCCGCAAGTCGCTGGGGGTTAACGATCGCCAGAAGCTGGACGAGTACTTCACCAGCGTCCGCGACGTCGAACTGCGGATCGATCGCATGCGCGAACCGGTAGCCTTCGACGTCTCGGACCAAATGCCGCCAGAGGATCAGCCGGACGAAATCGAAGAGCACATTCGCTTGATGTATGACCTAATGGTCCTGGCATTCAAGACCGACACGACCCGCGTAGCCACCTTCATGCTCGGCAACGAAGGCTCCGGCCGCACCTTCCCGTCGATCGGCGTCAAGCAAGGACACCACGAACTCTCGCATCACCAAGAAGACCCGGACAAGATGGCCAAGATCGCGGCCATCGACAAGTTCTTCGCGACCCAGTTCGCGTACTTCCTCAAGCAGCTGAAAGAAACGCCCGACGGCGAGAGCAACCTGCTGGACAACTCGTTGATCGTGTACGGCGGTGCGATTCGCGACGGCAATCGCCACGACCACCACGATCTGCCGCTGATCCTGGCGGGCCGCGGCGGCGGACGCTTCAATACCGGCGTGCATCGCCGCTATCGCACCGAGACGCCGCTGAACAATCTCTTCCTGACGATGCTCGACAGTGTGGGCGTTGAACTGGACGAGTTCGGCGACAGCACCGGCCGACTCTCGCTGTAAGCAGCTCAGAAAAGCAGCTCAGAAGCCTCACGCCGAGGCACGGAGGAGAGAGCCCAATCTCCGCGCCTCGGCATAAGAACTCGCACGCCTAGCAACTTGGCTAGGCGCACCCCCCTGGTCACGTTTGATCTAGATTGGCGGCACTCAGGAATCGGTCGCGCTGGCCGTGCGCTCGACCATCTCTTCGAGGATCCGCTTCATTGCGTCGATACCCTCTTTGGCCATCATATCGCAGAGCGCATCGCACTGAATGGGATCATGTTTCATGATGCGGATGGCTTCGATCCCCATCGAAATGACCGAAAGTGGGCTACGCAAGTCGTGGGCGAGCTTGCGGGCCAGTTGATGGACCTGTTCCTCGGGCGAGATATTCAATATCGCTGTCTCGTTATGCGTTTCAGGCATGCGGGTGTTCCTTTGCAAAGGATGAGCTCGACAGCCTCTTTTTGCAAGTCGCGTTCCGCGCCGTGATTTTTTGCGAAGGAATTTTTGCGAGGCGTTCGTCCCGTAATTGGATCCGCCCGAGTCGCGCTTTCGCGATGCGGCCCTTACCGCTGGATATGGCGATACAGGTCCAGGTCGCTGCGGCCGCCGATCAGCGCGAAGGCGTGGCGGATTTGCTGATGCCCCTGAGCCAACGTGAACCGGTCGTGAGCCAGTGCGAAACTCTTGCTGCCCAGCACGTAGTAGTGTGGCTCCATGGTCAAGATGCTTTGCCCCAACTCGATCGACCCGCTGCCGACCTGCTCGGCCGAATCGCCAGCCAAGCCAGCTGATTCCAGCGCTGGGCGATCCAGCGTTGCCGAACGCCCAACGCGCAGTGGCTCGGCGTGGCTCCAGTCAGGCTGGTGACCGGCGCCTGAAACGATGCGGTCGCACTGGAGGTCCAGCGTACCGTCTTCCGTCGTTTGCACGCGAACCTCCAAGCCACTCGCGCTGTTGGTGATTCGCTCGATGCCCAGACACGCCAGTGGGACGACACTGCTAATCGCACCGGAGAGGGCGTCTTGGATCTCCGGCCGCGCGGCCAGCTGCTGGCCGACTTCGCCGGTGGCGCGGATGCGGTCCAGCCACTGGCTCGGCTCGGCGATCCCCGGCTCGAGCGTCACCAGCCAGGTGATCCGCGTCTCGGGATTGCTGCGGGTGATCTCCAGCAGCACGAGCAAGTTCAGCAGCGCCGACCGCCCCGTTCCAAACAGCAGCACGCGTTTGCCCGCCAGCTGCGCGATCTGCTTGCCACCGGCTGCCGGCGCATCGATCAGCTGCCGCTCGATCACGTCGGCGTGTTCGATTTCCCCAACAGCCAGTCCGCCCCCTGGGCCAAGCCAGCGCGGTAGCGCCAAGCCGCTGCAATCGAGCACGATATCGGCCCGCTCCGTAAACCAACCGCGACTCTTGGAGTGGATGGCCAATCGGAATTCGACATCGGCGCGATCTTGAATATCGCCCGGCGTTTCCCGGCGGACCTCCAAGCGACTGACCGACGCAACACGTGAATGCACGTTCACTGAATCGATGAGCAAGTCGGTTCGCGCGAGAGGCACGAGATATTTTTCAGCGAACTCGAGCCCTGTCAGCACGTCGGACTGACTGGGCAGCGTACTGTCCGGTCGATGGGCTTCCAGCGCACCCAATCCGAGCGGCGAAGCGGCTTCGCCAAACGGCTCGAGCATCGGCGCGCGGCCAGCCTCGCGCCAACTCTGAGCCATCTTGGCCCCTTCGATCAGCAGCACGTAGTAGCCGAGGAATCTGGCGTAGAGCGCCGCTTCGATACCGATCGCACCTCCGCCGATCACGGCCACCGTCGCCGGCGTATCGATCTCCGTTTCCCAAGTGAGTTTCATACCCGTCCTCTCTGTCCCCCCGTCCGCACCTAAGCGTGCCTATTCTAACGCCACCCCCGACCCTGAATACCAGGGCGCCCCAAGCCCCGATATGCGCGGCACACATCGAAGCCGTCTCCCCCTCGCCCCGCACCCCGACTTGCGCGGCACACATCGAAGCCGTCTCCCCCTCGCCCAGCTTCGGGGAGAGGGGGCTGGGGGGTGAGGGGCAAGCGTCACCAATCGCGCCTCGATCAGCTCGATTTCGGTGCGAATCAACTCGCAAGTGCGTCAATGCGTGTGACAGCCGAGACGGCTGTCCTACTTG
>JBQCJB010000140.1:0-3290 GCA_051953155.1 Aureliella sp.
CGCCGCCTCGGGCGGACCGTGCAGGCCCGGTCGAGTGCGGCGCGAAAAATGGACTGGATTCTCCAGTTGTCGGCCGTTGCGGTCATTGGGCTGGCGCTGGCGTGGGTCGTATGGCGGCGCCCAGCGCAGATCTCATGGCTCGAACCGTTCGATACCTATGCGTGGCGCGTCGGTTTGTCGGCCAGCCTGATCGTGTGGCTGGCCAGTTTGCTGTTGGCGGCCCGCCAACCGATGGGCTACTGCCGCTTGGCTTGCCCCACGGGGAAAGTTCTCGAGACCGTGCGGCTCAAACGGGCTAGTTCGCGAGTGGTGACCAGCGATATGCTATTGGTCCTGCTGACGGCAGCGGTGTGGATAGCGATTGGAATTTCGAATGGGGAGTCGATGCGTTGAGCGAAGAACATGTGCTGGTCATCCCAGCCCAGCGATTGGAAATGCTCGGGAACTTTGCCGGCTTCATGCCGTTTGATCAGCAGAGCTTCGATGCGATTCTCGATCCGCAGTTCATGCAGTTCCGTCCGCGGAGCGCGGTCGAAGAAGATCCGAGTTTCAAGCAGTTGATTCCCTACTGCGTCCTGCAGGTCGGCGCGGACAACGATCGGCGAATTTTTCAGTACACCCGCGGCTCTGGCCAAGGGGAGAAGCGTTTGCACGCCAAGCGGAGCATTGGCATTGGCGGACATATCTCGCGCGAAGACGCCGTCGGCGCGGATCTTTATCGTTCGGGGATGCAGCGCGAGCTGAGCGAGGAAATGGTAATCGAGAGCGAACTGACCGAGCACACGCTCGGCTTCATTTACGATGACTCGTCGCCCGTCGGACGCGTCCATCTGGGCGTCGTGCACCTGCTGCAGTTGGCCGCGCCTAGCGCGCGAGCCCGCGAGAGCGAACTGATCGACAGTGGGTTCACGCCGCTTGAGGAACTGCTCGCCCAGCGCGATCACTTTGAAACGTGGTCGCAACTTTGCTTGGATCAACTAGCCGAAATCGACTGCTCGACCGGCTCAAACGCGCGCGGCGTCTAGGATCAGCCCGTGGAGCGTCCGCCGCAGCGTGTCGAGCGCGGTCTTGGCAATGCGGTCGTTCAGGATGTCCGGATGGCCGATGATCGTCCGCGTGGTGACCTGAACCGGAGTTTCTAGCGCGGCGATGGCCACGTTGACTTCGCCGCGAGGATGCTCGCTGTGAATCTCGACTGGCGAGGCGTAGGTTCCGAAGGCCAGGCCGACGTCGGCCTTGAGCGTTTGTTTCAGGCACCTGGCCAAAGCGGGCAGCGAGGTCAGTTCGTCGGCTCGCCCCGTCCCCTGCGGCTGGATGCGCGACATCATACCAGCGGCATGGGCAATCGAATCGCACGAGAGCACTGTGACCGTTCCGGGCGGGGCTTCGATACTGGCGCCCAGTAGCCAATCGGCCGCCAGACCGCTTTGGCCGATTTCGAGAACCGCCAGCGACCATTCCATTTGCCGCAGTTGGCGAAGCACTGCGTGCTGCAATTCATCTTCACCGCTGCCGAAGATCAAATCGCCGAAGGCTGCCTGGATCTCTTGCACTGTCGGCGCGATGATTTGTTCGAATTCTTCCTGAGAGTGCGCCTGGGCCGCGATGCGCAGGGCGATCGTCGCCCGGCTGACCGTGATGCCGACGCGCGGGTGACGATCGCGGCGCATCAAGTCGGGTAGTTTGGTTTCGACGTCACTCTCGCCGATGCCGTACATCTTGAGCGTACGAAACATCAGTGGTCGTCGGTCGGGGCCGAGCATCTCGACGATCCGCGGCCGCACGCTGGTGAACCACATTTCGGTCATCTCGGCCGGTACGCCTGGCAGAGCCAAGATGCGGCTCGACCCCTGGTCGCCGCGCGGTACGGTCAAGTCGATGCCCGGGGCCGTTCCGTGCCGATTGGGAATGGGGTGACTGCCGCGCGGTAGCATGGCCTGAACCCGATTGCGCTCGGGCATCGGCCGACCGCGGCGGGCGAACATGTCTTCGATGTGTTTGAGCAGTTCTGGAAATAGCTCCAGCGGCGCATCGAAGGCTGCGGCCAAGGCGTCGCGAGTCAGATCGTCCAGCGTGGGGCCGAGTCCGCCGGTCGAGACGACCAGGTCGGCGCGGCGGCACGCGGTGGCAAAGACATCGATGTTCGCCTCCAAGTCGTCGCAGACGGTCGTGTGGCGAACCGTCGTGACGCCCAGTTCGGCTAGCTGCGCACTCAGCCAACGGCTGTTTGTGTCCAGTCGCTGGCCATTGGTCATCTCGTCGCCAATCGAAACGATTTCCGCCTTCACGTTGGTTCGCCTTATCCAGGTATGCGTTTATTGAATGACTGACGGGGGCAATCGACTGCGCAGGCATTCGCCGTGCGTGGCTGCCACGAGGGCACGAGCGGTCCAACCGGCACGCTCGGCCGCCAGCGCCAGGCCGTCGAGGATCTCGACGTAGTCGGACAGCCTTTCGGCGCCGAGATCCCAGCCGGCTCCCGTGTAAAAGTCGTAGGCCTGAGCATAATCATGGCGAGCCATTGCGCCGCCGGCCAGTTCCAGCCAGTATTCGCGCACTGCAGCCCGCGTGCGCTGCGGCGGTTCATGCCACAAAATTTGCAAATAAAGATCGCTCTGCTGCTCGGGGCTCATGAATTCGCGGAGCCGCGCGAGCTGCGCGCTGCAAAACTTGCCATAACGTTCCGGGAACCAGTGGCTGCGCAGCCGCACCGATTGGTCGGAGAACGCCGACGCATGGCGATTGGCAAAATAACGCTCGACAGCCGCCATGAGATCGCCCGAGCGCTCCGCCGACCAGCCTGCGATATCACCGGCCCAGCTCAAATCGCTGCGTCGCCGACGCGTTTGTTCGGCCCAGTGGCCGGCTGCGGCCCAGTCCTGGTCGAACTGAATGTCCGGGCTCAGCTCGCGCAGCAGTTGCCTGGCCTGATCGGAGATTTGATTGGTATCGAACAACCAGCTGATGTACTCGGGCGTCCAGTTGATGCCGCAGCGTTTGGCCAGCTTCGGTTCGGCCAACACGGCGAGCGAACCTTGCAGGGCGACTTCGATCAATTCACAGGCTGCTGCGCTGGTCGACCAGTCGTGTTCGAGCAACGTTTCCAGAGCCCGGCGATACTGGCCGCGCTCGGCCGCGCTCAGCAGCGGCCGCAGCTCTTGCTCGCTAGCGCCCAGCGACGCGCTCAACCAGCTTAGCAGTTCGCCCAGCCGGCCTTCGGACAACGGCGCTGGTTGGCTGCGAACCGGGTACTCGTGCGCAGCCGGCTGGGTGAGGACGGCTTGATCATG
>JBQCJB010000141.1:0-8908 GCA_051953155.1 Aureliella sp.
AAAGACGCGGCGAATCGACAGATCGCACTGTTGGTGCGCCAGCGCCATGTCGCAGGCCGGCGTCGGCAGTCCGCTGCCCTGCGGACCGGCGATCATCTGAGGACCGTAACTGGTCGAGTTGGTCGCGTCGTACGGCAGCGCGCCGTCGCTCATGTTCAGGTCGGGGCGAATCAGGAGCGTGCGGTAATACAACTGAAAACCGTCGGGCATATCATCGCCGTCGGCATCGTCGTACGCGCCATTGAGATCCAGATCCAAAGGCCGCGCGAAGACCGCCACTTCGGCGTGCTGGGCGGAGATCGTGACCATCGCGTACTGGGCCGCAGCCCCGCTGGGATTCGCCTGGTTGAGGATGTACTGCGGCACCTTGCCGGTAAACCAAGCGTCGCCGGCTCGGACCGTATACATGAGGATGTCGTCCATGTCGCCGATGCGGCTGGAGCGAATGTTGTCGGTGCTCAGGCTGGAATCCATGCCATTGTTCGGATCGAAGAGCATGCACGTGAAATCGGTCATCGCGCCGTCGTAGTACTCGAAGTAGCCCGAACCACAGCTGGAGTCCGCCGGCGGGTCGACGCGAATGGTCAAGTTATTCAGATCGTGTCGCAGCCGGAAAGAAACCGAGCGCAGCGTATTGTTCAGTTGCAGTGCCGCCCGGCCTTGCTTCATGCTGTCTCCGATGATCTTGAAGACTTGGGCCAAGGAGATCATCATCAGAAGCGTCACGGCGGTGGCGACCAAGACCTCGAGCAACGTAAAGGCCTGTCGCGTCGAACGGTGCGGACCATGTTTCCGAAAAGAGCGGTTCCGGAAGGAGCTAAATCGGCGGGCCGCCTGAGATGATCTGCGCATGAGGAGTTCCTTTGACGCGCCCTCGGCCGGCGACCCAACACCCTGACGAACTTTGGCGTGTCGTCGGTGCCGCTTGGCCGCCGTAAAAGCGCTAGCTTAGACGAGCGAGGTGCACGACGAGCACCTCAACCAGTTATCTTACTCCCCACAGGTTCCATTGCACAACGCGCCGGCTTTCAAGTCAAGTGATGTGCGCCCGCGGCGCGCCCCTTCGCCAATAGTGCCCCTAGCACCCTTGGCCATGCTGGCTGCGAGCCTGTGGGGTGGCATTGGTATCGCCACTTCGATTTCCCAGTCCCTTTGGCTGGACGAACTGCACACTGCCTGGGCAGCCGGGGGGCGGCTCGAGGAAGTGGCCGGCCGTGCCGCCTTGGGCAATCAGTTGCCTCCCTATTTTTGGTTGCTCTGGATCGCGGCCAAGACATTTGGTTCCAGCGAAATTGTGTGGCGAGCGCCTTCGGTGGGCGCATGGCTGCTGATGCTCATGCTGAGCGGCTGGTGGCTCAGCCGGTTGGCCGCGCGCACCGGCCAAGCAGTCGTTCTCGTCGGGCTGGCCTTAATCGCGTGCGACCGCGGGCAGATCTTTTATGCCACGGAAGCCCGTCCCTACGCGCTGTTGGCCTTGGTCAACCTGGCGGCCTGGTTGGCCTTGGCCCAGTGGGCGTCTGGCTGCCGGGACAGCGACCGGCAAACCCAAGATCGCGGCTGGTGGCTGGCCTGGTGCGCGTGCGATGTGGCGGCTTTCTGGTTGCAGCCGACGGCCGTACTGTCGATCGCTGCGCAGTTCGTGTGGCTGGCTGGCCTGGCTTTTCGGGATCGGCGGCTTTGGCTCTCGTCAGCCGCCGGAGCGGCAATCGTGATGCTGGCCATGCTGCCCGCCTGGGGCGTGCTGGCGGAAGTGTGGCAGCGGCGGCAGTTGTGGTCCGGTTTCGCAGCTCGAGTCGACTTGTCGAGCGTCCTGAACTGGTTGCCACTGCAAGCCGCGATGGTGCCGCTGCTGGTGGGAACGTTTGCCTCCGCCTGTGGCGCTGCGTGGACTCGGTGGCGCGAAAGCGGCCGCAGGCCCGCCGAGCCGCAGAGCGCGCACCGCGGTTGCAGCACCATTCAGTGGTGGATGTGGCTGTGCGCTTGGTGTGTGCCGTGCGGCCTGGTCTTTCTGCTGACCGCCAGCGGTATCGCGCCACTGGCGCATCGCCGCTATGTGTTCGCTGCCGCGGTGCCATTCGCGATCTGGCTGGCGCACAGTTGGACGTGGCTGAGGTGGTCGTGGTTGCGGCTGGCCGTGTCGATAGCGACGCTGCTGATGCTGCTGGGACAGCAAGGGAGTTTGGCCGCGTTGCGACACCGACAGTGGCCCGCGGTCGTGCGCGGCGAGGACTGGCGCGGAGCGGTCCAGTGGATCAATGCGGAGGTCGCGACATCCGGCGGGCCAGCAGTGGTCTTGTGCGCGAGCAACTTGATCGAAGGCACGGTCGCGGCGCTTCAGGACCCGGAGGTGGCGGAGTATCTGGCTCTGCCGCTCGAGAGTGCTTATCGTTTGACGCCCGACGCTCAAGTGCGGCCGCTAGCCAACGACCCGCGGAGTTGGCCGGTCGCGGTGCGCGGCGCGCACCGCGCAATACCTGGCGGCGAGGGAGGTGTGTGGCTGGTCTCGCGCTGTTCGCCCGCGGGATTGGAGCGGCGATTGCGGGTGAGCCGATTGGTCGGCCGAGAGCGCCGGGACTTTGGCGGCGTGCAAGTCATGCGGGCGGTGCGGGCTGAGAATCAGCGGGCTTCTACGCGCAAGCCCGAGCCCCTATAATTGGTCGCGTCAGTGGGCGGTCGATGTCGAATATGCATCCGCCGATGCCACGGACAATGTTCTTTGCGACGTGAAAAACTTCTTGAAAGGTGTCCCACATGAGCAGCCAGGAGTTGGCGGATCGCGCGGCGATCATTCGTCAACGTTTGACACAGCTGCGGGACAGTCTTTGACTACTCTGCCAAATCTACGCACGTAGCGGCCATCGAATCGCAGATGGCGGCTGGAGATTTTTGGAGCAATTCCGAGCGAGCGCAGCAAACGGTGGCCACCTTGAAGGGCTTGCGAGCCGTGGTGACACCGCTGAAAAGTGCGCTCGAGGCGGCTGCCGATCTCGATGGTTTGCTGGAAATGGTCGAAGAGGACCCGGCGGCTTATGACGAGGTGGCTGGCGAACTGACGCGCCTGGAGCACGAGCTCGAGCTGCTCGAGTTGCAAGCGATGCTCAACGGTCCGCACGACGCCGAAGGGGCCATCCTGAGCGTCTACGCGCGCGATGGCGGAGTGGATGCCAACGACTGGGCCGAGATGCTGCTGAATATGTACATCGCTTGGGCCGGCAAGCATGGCTACACAGTCGAATTGCTCGACCGCCAAGACAATTTAGAGGCCGGCATCACGCACGCCTCGATCGCCATCCGCGGCCCGATGGCCTACGGATACCTGAAGGGCGAAGAAGGCATGCACCGTCTGGTGCGCATTAGCCCTTTCAACGCCGAAGGCAAGCGGCAGACCAGTTTTGCAGCGGTCGACGTTTCGCCCGAAATCAGCGACTCGGCCGAAATCGAAATCGCCGATAAGGATGTGCGCGAAGACACGTATCGGGCCAGCGGCGCCGGTGGCCAGCACATCAACAAGACCGACAGCGCGGTGCGGCTGACGCACATTCCGACCGGCATCGTGGCCAGTTGCCAGAGCGAGCGTAGCCAGCACAAAAACCGCTCGCAGGCTTGGAAGATGCTGCGGGCCCGCCTGGCTCGGGTCGAAGAAGAACGCCGCGAAGCCGAGCAAATGGCCAAGTACAAGAACAAGGCCCGCGTCGGCTTCGGCTCCCAGATCCGCAATTATTTCCTGCACCCCGAGCAGCGCGTCAAGGATTCGCGAACCGAACATCTGCAAAATAGCTTTCATGCTGTCATGGCAGGGGATATTCAAGGGTTCCTCGAGGCGTTTCTGCGATGGCGCATGGCCGAGAATGCTAGTATGAATTAAGCACGTCGACGACACGGCGAGGTGTGGAACGGGCCCGTATGCCAGCCAATGCCTTAGGAAGATGACGATGACCAAAACCACCGGTCGACCCCACGAACCGATGCAGCTCGACGCCGGACGATTGGGACGAGTCGAATTTCACTGGACAGGGGACCGCTACCGCCATCAGTGGCGTTTTCCAGCTCGCGACGATGCCCCGCCGGTGCTCAGCTCGGTCGAATCGACGGCCGACGCGATTTGGCCGGCCAGCCCGCCGCTGCAGCAGGTCCATTTGCAGTCGTTCGACGACGGCCGCGAGGTCATCTTTGGCGTCGGCATGTCGGGCCGAGGGCATTGGTCGGCCAGTTTCACGATGGTCCCCGAGCTCAATGGCTGGATCGTCGAATTCGCCTGTCGGTCGCCGTTGATGCCCGAACGCCTGGGCTGTTTGTATGAGCTGGCCGACGGTTGGGATCGCTCGCAGCAAACCTGGCAGTACCAAAGCGGGGACAGCAAGCTGAGCTTCGAAGCCATTGCTCCGAGCACGCTGACGGTCGACGACGCCCAGCGCCTGGTCCTGGCCCCCGGCGCGCTACCCACCACCACGCCGTCAACAACTCAATGGGCCTACCGCCTAAAAGTGCTCTAAAAGCCCAGCCAGAGTCGCCTTTCGCTCCACGAAAGTAGCGAGCACCCAAGAGCACGCCCAACCCTCGCCCAAAACCCGCCCCCGCCAACAACAGCCGCCCCCGAGAGCTCAGAATCGGATCTTGCGGCGGCACGGGACAATCGGCTATGACTAGCCGGTTGATCTTCCGTTTCGCACACCGCTGGTCAAGGATGACTATGCATGCTGCAAGACTTTTCCATTTCGCGTTGTTCGCGCCGCTGCCATGTCGGCCAGCGGACGCTGGTGCCTGGCGAGGCCTTTTATTCGGTCGTGACGGCCGAGGGCGATAATCTCTCGCGCATTGATATCGCGGCTGAAAACTGGACGGGGCCGCCGCCGCAATCGGTCGGTTGGTGGCGTTCGCAAATGCCACCCGAGGGCAGTCGCAAACTGCGGCCAGCTCCCGATACGGTGCTGCTGGAAACTCTTTGCCAATTGGTCGAGCGGCCGGAGTGCGAGTCGTTGGCTTATCTGCTGGCGCTCTTGCTGGTGCGTCGCCGCGTGCTGACCGAGGACGAATCGCTGGGTTGCCAGGCGACCGACGAACCTTCGACGCTCTGGCACTTGCAGCATCCGGTCGACGGGCGTCAATGGAGCGTCCCGATGGCCTTGCCGACGGCCGACGCCGTCGAAGGCATTCAACAAGAACTCACCCGCTTGCTCTTCACCGAAGAATGATCCGTCTCCCTCATGCACCAGCCTAGTCGCCGGCCATCCGCACCGACCGCACCCTTCGCCGCCAGGCGCACCGCCTCGCGGCAGGCAAGCGGCCGAACGTATCGCTGGGACTATGGCGCGACGCGCACGCTTTCCCATGGCCGGCTGCGCGCCAGTTGGAGCGTGCTGGTCGTGCTGCTGGTCATTTTTCCGTGCGGCGGCGCGACCTGCGCGCGGCGGCGGCCGGTGGCCGAGTTCACCCCGCCGATCGTCTTTGAAGAAAAGCCGACGCTCGACCAGTTGCTCGAGAAACTCAACCGCACCGCGGCGATCGAGCGTTTGAACTGCGGGACGGTCACCTTGTCCAGCCCCGAATCGTCGACCGAACTGTCGGGCAATCTTTCGTGGCATCGCCCGAGCAACTTTCGTTTGCAGGCGTATCCCGGCGCGACGCGGATGCTTGGCGATGCGCTCGACGCCGGCAGCAACGACGAGGCGTTCTGGCTGCTAACCAAAGTTCCTGGCCAGCCGCACATGCTCTACTATGCGCAGCACGAGCAGTTCGATTCGCAAACCGGTCCCCGGCGCATCCTGCCGGTTTCGCCGCTGTGGATTCGCGAAGCGCTGGGCGTGATCGAGTTCGATCCGGCCTGGCAGCACGACGGCCCGCTGGAACGCGCCGACGGCAAGGTCGAGATTCGCTCGTTGATCCCATCGCCGCGCGGTACCTACCAACGCATCGTCATCGTTGAACCGACGCGAGCCACCGTGCAGCAACTGGTCCTGCTCGATCCCGATGGCAAGATGGTCGCATCGGCCCAACAGAGCGAGCATCAGTTCTATCCTTCGGTCGACGCCGCCCTGCCGCATCGCGTTGATTTGCAGTTGCAACCCAACGAAGGGGACGTAATGGCCTTTACGCTCCGCATCGGCTTCTACACCCTCAACCAGGTCGTCGGCGACGAGGCGCTGCGCTACGTCATGCCGAACGCGTCCGGCCTGCAGGTCGTCGATCTCGTCCAGGCCAACGCGTCGCTGGGGCAGATTCAGCCGGTGCCTTCGGACGTTCACGACAAGACGGCCGCCGATAGCGATTTCTGGAACCGCTATCGTTAGAGGGCCCGGCTAGCGGTGCCGCGACAGCCCGCCGCAAACAGTCGCCGCCACTGCCGAAATCAGCGGCCAAATTCTGCCGGCGGTATACTGCCCGTTGCGCCGAGCCTCGCATCCCAGGCAGTCGCGGGCGCATTGAGTGGTCGCCGCATATCAAGTAAGCATTCATCGTATCAGGGAGAGTATCATGCAAGCGCGATGGTGGACGGTCCGTAGCTGGATGGTAATGGTCGGCCTGTTAGCCGCCTGCACGAGCGTCGTTGCCGAAGACAAAGTATTGACGATCGGATCCGATGCGCCACCGCTGAATGTCGAGCACTGGGTGCAAGATGGTAACGGCAAATTTAAACCGGTGACCAAGTTCGAAAAGGGAAAGGTGTACGTGGTCGAGTTCTGGGCCACGTGGTGCGGGCCGTGCATCGCCAGCATGCCGCACCTAGCGCATTTGCAGACCGAATACGCCGACAAAGGCGTGCAACTGATCAGCATCAGCGATGAAGAACTCGAAACAGTAAAACGCTTCTTGGAGCGACCGGTTCAGGGCTCCAGTCGCAGCGAAACCAGTGGCAAGGAAGGCAGTGACGCCAAGGAAAGCAGCGATAAGGAAGCTGGTGAAAAGGCAGCCAGCCCAGCCAAAGAATCCAAGCCCGAGACGTATCAAGAGCTGACTAGCGTCTATTGCTTGACGACTGACCCCGATCGCTCGTCCCATGCCGATTACATGGACGCAGCCGGGCAAAACGGAATCCCGACGGCCTTTATCGTCGGCAAGGATCAGAAGATCGAGTGGATCGGGCATCCGAGCCAGATCGACGAGCCCTTGTCCGAGGTCGTCCAAGGAACCTGGGATCGCGAGAAGTTCGGCGAATCGTTCAGAGAGCGCCAAGAGCAAGAACTGTTGATCAAGAAAATCAGCTTGGCCGTGCGCGCTGGTGATACCAAAGCCGCTCTGGCCGCCGTCGAGGACGCGCTGGGCAAAGCCAAGAGCGAGCAACTCAAGCAGAACCTCGCCCTGTACCGGCTGCAGATCCAGTTCAGCGACAAGGACTCCCAGGATCGCCTCCCGCAAATCGTCAGCGAAGCCTACAAGACCTATGCCGATCGGGTGGAGATCATCAACTCGATCGCGTGGAACGTCGTGCAAAGGATGGAACGCGGCGGGCTGAAGAGCCAGGAACTACTCGAGGCAACGCGGGCAGCAGTCGAAAAAGCGGCCAGCGGCGCGAAAGGGGATGTGCGGGCTGCCATGCTTGACACGGCCGCCCATGCACATGCGCTGGCCGGTGACTTGAGCCAAGCGATCGAGACCCAGACCAAGGCGATCGAAGCAGCCACGCCGCCGATGAAGACCCAGTTAAAAGAATACCTGGACCGGCTCGAGCAAGAAAAAGCCAAAGCCGACGAAGACAAGTCCAGCAAGCAAGACGAATCCAGCAAGCAAGACAAGTCCAGCAAGCAAGACAAGTCCAGCCAGTAGGGCTTACTTGCTCTGCAGGTTGTGCATGACTTCGCGGACGATGCGTTCGATGAAATCGTCGGACGCATCGAGCCCGCCGGGGCGAACGACGCTGGCTGGAGCAATGTCGGGCAACCACTGCGAGAGGTCGTCGAGCATCTTTTCCAGTTGTTTCTGGGTGGCCTGTGCGGTAGCCAACTGCTGCGGCGAGAGGGGTTGCCGGCTCTGGCCGAGATCCCAGCCGCGGGTCAGCGCGCCGCGGCGGAAGCCTTCCGGAAATTCCGGTTGCTGGATCATGGCATCGAACAGCGGCAGTAGCCGATATTGCAGTTGCATGGCGCGGTCCCACTGCCCGCGCTGGGCTGCCTCGAAGATGGCTCGCGTCAGTTCGGGAACGACGCCGCTGGTGGCGTTCGTGCCGCCGTTGCAGCCGATGAGGAGCATCGGCGCGAGCGACGCGTCCCAGCCGGTCAGGAACGAGAATTCGGGACGCTGCGGGCGAATGGCGGCGATCATCCGCATCATGTGCGGGATGTCACCCGAGCTGTCTTTGATGCCGACGATGCGCGGGCATTCGTCGGCCAGACGGCGCACGGTGGCGACATCGATCGGAGAAGCGAACAGCGGAATGTTGTACAGCGTCACGTCGACGCTGACATGATCGCCGATCTGTTTGAAGTATTGGTAAACCGCTTCGGGGCCGAGCTTGTAATAGAACGGGGCCACGATCGCCACGGCCCGCACGCCCATCGCTCCGTAGGCTTCGCAAGCATCGATCGTTTCGTGCACGTTGGCTTCGGCCGCGCCGGCCAGAATCGGCACGCGTCCGGCGACATGCGCCATTAACACTTCGATGATGCGCCGCCGCTCGACGGCCGTGAAACGCGTGAACTCTCCGGTGCTGCCGTTGGGGTAAAGGCCGTGCACGCCGCGCTCGATCAACCAGTCGACGTAGGCACACAGCGTGTCTTCATCCACGCGTCCCTTGGCATCGACCGGCGTGATGTTGGGAGTGTAAATGCCTTCCATCGGCGGCTTGTTCATGGCGTTCTCGCTGGGCTGGTCCCTGGGATTGGTTTGGAGTCATTGTAGTTTAAGATGTGCTTCGCGCCGGACTTGTCGAGGCCGGTCAATCAGGCGCTGCCGTCGGCGCGGGCGTAGTGGGCGT
>JBQCJB010000142.1:0-4422 GCA_051953155.1 Aureliella sp.
CCCGCGCATGACCCGGGGCGCTCGCGGCGCAGTGAAGCTCGCAGAAAAAGACAAGTTTTACCGTAGGAAGGACAACTTGGCTCTGCGTTCGCTGCGACGCGGCGCGAAAAAAAGTGGTCGCCCAGAGTGGACGACAGTTCAGATTCAGTTCGTCTCTTGGCGCAAGACCGTCGCCGCGCTGGCTCCGATCACATCGCGAGGAGCCGGCAAGGCGGTTCCGCGATAATGCAAGCGACGCACCGTGTTGCCGTAGAAATGAAGCGGCCGGTAAGGACGGGCGGTCATGGGCAGCGATTTGATAGCATCGCGCTCGCTGCCGGTGCGGATCACTCCATAGGTCCAGCCCGGTTCGCCGTTGCTACGGCGACTCGGACTGACGGCTTCGACGGACACGCAACTGCCAGCGACCAGTCCGACGACGAGCACTGCCCTACAAAACGTTCGATTCATGGATGCATCTTCCTCCCAAGGTTGACGAGTCGGCCCCGTGAAAGTCGGCCTAGCTAAACTCGGCCCATCTCGCGCAAAGGCCTGCGCGCAATCTTTCTTAGCCTTTTTCGTCAATCAGGAGTTTTTGCTACCAATTCAAACGCGGGTAATCTCCCATAGTTTCAAGAAACCAGCAGGTGGAGCCGGTTTTTCCTAACGTGCGGCGTTGGAGCGCGGCACGAGGATATCGAAATAGCCGATCATCATTTCGTCAGTCGTCTGGTCGCCCCAGCCAACCCAGCTGTCGGGCGCCGGATTGTTGAGGTTGCCCGACGAGTTATCAAACGCGGCCTCGCAAAACATCTTGGTTCCCTCAGCGAGTTTCAACGGCTGGCGCAAGCGGTAACCGGTTTGCCAGTTGAAATCGTAGCGCGGCACGTCGAGCAGAATGTTCCGCGTGCCGTCCTCGGCCACCGACGTGTAGCGAAACGCCTTGCCGCGAAGATGCATATGCGGGCTCATGCCCAGCAGTTCGCATTCGGGCAAACGTTCGGGCAACATGGCCGAGGTCTTATAATCCGCCTCGCCCGGCGGAATTTTCAGACGCGGCTGGACGGCGCTGGTGGTCACCACCTCGCGCTCGACTGAGTCGGGATCGACGAACAGAAATCCGATGCGGGTTTGATCGGTCTGTGGCGAGCCGATCGGCGTGTAGTGCACCTGGAAGATCAACTCGCTGTTGGCCGCAATGCGTTTGGCTGCGCCGGCAGGAAACGGCTGGGCGAGTGACCCCGGGACATAGCCAAAGAGAAACCCTCGCTCGCCACCCAGGCCCCCTTTCGAACCGCGCGGGCGGGCGAAGACCAGCACATGGTGCACGACGCTGCGATTGCCTGGAACGATTTGAGCGGCGCTGACCCACTTGTCTTCCTTAAAGCCCGGGACGACGCGGAAGTACTGGTACTTGACCTCTCCCGTGGCAGGCACGTCGAATGGTTTGGGGCTGACCTCGAGCACCAGGTCGGGCTCTCGGGGCAATTGCCAGCCGGTGACGAATGTTCGCGGCGGCGGCAGATCGGCTGGATCGCCTTCCGGCGCGCCCGCGGCCACCCACTTCAATACGGTTTCGCGCTCGGCAGCGGAGAGCGAGCAATCGTTGGCGAATTCGCCGCAGGCGGGATTGGCATGCCAGGGAGGCATCCGCTGCTGCGAAACGACCTCGGCAATCGTTTCCGCCCAGCCCGCGACTTCTTCGTAATCGGTCAGCGCGAACGGCGCGATCTCGCCGGCGCGGTGGCACTGGACACACGCATTTTGAAAGATCGGTGCGACGTCCTTGCAGTAAGTCACAGTAGAGCCGTCCGCTGCGGCCGAGCGTTTGGGCTTGCCGATCAGGCAGCCGACGGCGCTTTGGTGCGTCACCAACACGTCGCGACCGGCCAGCAGCGCGTCGATCGCGTCGCGTAGTTCCTGGCTCTGCGGTTGTTGGCGGACGTAGCCGATCCCGTACTGGTCATCAATGTGGCCGGAGTAACGCACGCGGCGGTCGAGATCGAGCACAAAAACTTCCGGCGTGCGCGTCGCGCCGAGTTGGCTGGCCAGTTGCTGGGCTCCGTCGCGCAGCAGCGGGAACTCGAGCTGATGGCGCCGGGCGTAGGCAGCTAGTTCGCTGAGGCTGTCTTGAGGGTTGGCGTCGACTCCGATCACCTTGACGCCCCGATCGGCATACTCGGCATCCAGTTCGCGCAGCCGCTGCGAGTAGAACTTGGCCAGCGGGCACTCGACGCCCAGAAAGGCGACGACGACCACCTTGGCGTCCTTCAGATGGTCCATCTCCCAGACGCGGCCGCGGACATCGCTCAGATGGATCGTTTCCAGCGGTTGGCTCGCGGCGCGATCTTCGCCGCACAGAGTGCCTGCTGACAGAAGCAACCCGAGTGCGCCTATTCCGCCGACGAGCGATGACAGCCAGCTTCTCATCTCAGTTCCCCAAACATCTCTTCAAGGCCGTGGAGTGTGATCGACCCCCTGATTGTACGGATGGACTGCGCCGCAACAAAATCGCAGTTATCCCCAGGCACGCGTTAATTCGCGGTAAGAACTCGCAGGCGGTCCCGCGTTCAGAGCCGCTTCGTTTTCAGGCCCGTTCGGGATCGCGGCGGGCCAACTCGGGCACTTCGGCGCCGTGCTGCTGGAGATCGTCCAGCAAGGTCGAGACGGCGTGGGCGAGAGTTTCGACCGGCAGCGAGGGGAGCGGGCGTCCGCTCTGGGCGACTTGCTGGGTCGTCAGCGGCAAATGCACAAAGCCGACGGGCGTCAGTTTCTGCTGCTGGGCCATCCAGTGATGCGAGAGGTACATCAGGGCGTTGCAGAGATACGTGCCGGCGTGATACGAGATTTGCGTGGGAATCGCTCGCTCGAGCAAGAGTTGGTTCCAATGTTCGAGCGGCATTCGCGAGCGGTACGCTTCGGGGGCTCCACCGACCAGCCGGGCTATGCCGCTGCCCCCTTCGCTCGTCGAACCGCCGGCGTTGATCGCCAAGGCTTCCAAGCGAATCATCGGCGTTCCGGGAGCCTGTCCCAGATGCAGCACGGCGTCGAAATCTTGGGCCAGATCCTTGGCGAGCAGTTGCTCCAGACGCGTAAAGTCGACGGGGTAACGGCGGGTGACGAGCGTGGGACTGGGATGGCGATGCCGTAACAGTTCGGCCAGCGTCAACCAACTGGAATTGGTCGGCCACTCGGCGTAGGCTTCGAAAGCTGTCAGGAGGACGCGCATGAGTCGCTGGAGAGAGCGGGCTGTCGAGCCCGTCCGATGAATTGGTAGTACGGAGTACGGATCAATGGAACATAGGGTACTTTGGACCGCGACTCATTGCACCAAATTTGATCGAAATGCGAACGCAAAAAGGGAAGATGGTCGGCGGAAGGGAAGACGTTGTCGCTGCCGAACCAGACCGGCCAGAAGTTGCGCGTAAACCACGAGTGGCGTGCGCCGTCGCTGGCGTGTTTGCGGGCGACATAGAAATCGACGACGCCGATTTGCCCGCCCGGCTTGAGCATGCGAATCGCGTTCTCCAGCGCAGCGAACCAGTCGGGGATCATGGTCAGCGAATAGGAGAAGGTGACGACATCGACCTTGCCTTCAGGCGGCTGCCACAGCGTGGCGTCGGCTTCGACCGCTTCGACATGCTGCCAGTTGTTGGCTGCGAAGCGCCGGCGGGCCACGTCCAGGAGCGAACTGGCTAGATCGACGACATAGGCTTTGCGCAGTGACGGGACGCGGTCGCGAATGAATTCGAGGTTCGCGCCGGTGCCGCCGCCCATGTCGACCCAGATGCCCTGCTCGGGCAGTTCGATCTTGCGGTACAGCTCTTCACGGCCGTGCAACAGTCGCTTGCGAAAATCGTCATACGCCTCGGCCTGGCCGTGGTAGAAGTTCTCCATCCGTTCCGCGTGGTTTTTGCCGCGCACCGGACGCAGGACGAGATGGTAGAGAATGCGCAGGTCGGACAGTAAGGACATGCTCACCTTCACGCAGCCAGGTCGGCGATATAGAAACTGCCATAGGTGTGAACGCGATCCAGCTCATGCAGCTCCGCGGCCAGGGCTGTGTCGAAGGTCAACAGCTCGGGCAGCAGCGTCGGCCGGCCGTCGCGGAGCACGCTGACTTCGTCGATGAAGTCGGTTCGCAGGCCGCCGCTGCGCCACAGGACGCGAGCTCCCGGCGCCGCTCGCCGCAGGATGGCTTGCCATTCCGATTCCAGCAGCGGAAAGAAATGGTCGGACAGCCAGTCCATGTGATCCAGCAAAACGAAGCGTGAAATGGCGACGTCGCTCTTTTCCAAAAAGCCTTGGACGCTGTCGGTGTGGACCGTCACATTCTCGACGTTCCGCTCCTTCATCAGCTGAAAATTCTCGGCTTTCAGGTACTCGGGGCAGCAGGTGGGCGTGTAGCGGCCGGTGATATACACGCGCCAGAAATAATTGTCG
>JBQCJB010000143.1:0-2337 GCA_051953155.1 Aureliella sp.
CGCGTTGTACTCGTCGATGAACGTTTCAGGGTCGGGCACGTACGAGATGCTCAACCACAGCAACCGCGGCCGCTCGCGGCGAACGGCGACCAGCAGCGAGTCTGCCGGCAGATTTCCCCCCAGGCTGGTCGCGTTCCAGCCCGCTTCGCGCAGCACCAGTTCCACCAATTGATTAGCCAGCGCGTAGTGATCGCCCGAGAGCGTGCCTCCTAAAGCCCGCGGCGCCCTCGGCCCGGGCAGAGGGGCTCGACCCCGCAGATCGCTCAGGACATGCATCAAAATCTCGCAGCTCCGCCGCTCTTCGAAAACCTCGGCTCGCCCACATTCCCACAATCGCCCGATGCGCTCCATGGCCCCGGCGATCAACAAGTCGCCTAGATGAGCCGTGCCCGGATAGCGCTGCGACCACCGCTGGACCAGTTCACGGCACAGCGGCTCGTTGCCAGCGATCAGCGCCTGTTGGAATCGCTGGACCAATTCCTGGCGAGCCGCGGCCTCAGCCAACGGGTTCGCCGCACTGGGCTGAGCCGGAGAGGACTGAGCCGGAGAGGATTGAGCCAGCGAGGCTTGGGCCGCATAGGACTCGGCCGCTTCAGCGACTCGCGACCGCGCGGCGGTCGGGGGCTTCTCAAGCGTCCAGACGCCTTTTTCGTGGCTCTTGTCGGCCGATGTGGCGAGGAACTCCTGCAGGTCCGCGCGGCCGATGCGGCGATGCCCTCCGGCAGTCCGCTGCGTCGGAATGATGCCCTGGTCGCACCAGCGCTTCACAGACGATTCGCTCACTTGCAATTCGGCGGCGACCTGCCGCGTAGTCAATAATTCGTCCATCCAAGTGTCCCACCGGGTGTGCACGCTTTGAACGATTCCATTGTAGGAGAGTGGCAAGAGCCCCAAGACCCATTCGAATAAAAATCCGTTTTTTTCGCGTTCAACTGTTGCCATAGGCCGCCGTGAGCGGTAAAACGAGTGCACGGATTGAACGATTTGGACGAATTTGGTGTGAGCGTTTTTCCAGTTGTCGTGCGGAGGCTCCGATGAGTACCCAGGTGCAAGCCCAGCAGCTCCCCAGGCCAAAGCGGCCCAGCCCAAAGCCAGTCCAGCACAGCCGGGAGCCAGTCCAGCACAGCCCGGAGCCAGTCCAGGACAGCCTGGAGCCGGTCCGGCACAGCTTGGAGCAAACCTGGCGCGGTCAAGCGTTGCCGCAGGAGAGCCAAGAGCTGCCCGAGCCGAACTCGGTGAAATGCCAGGCGACATTTTCCGCTGCCGGGTTGGAGCGAGCCTTTTTGGCGTATTGCCAGTTGGCTAGCCCCATACCGTGGCCGGCCGGAGAGCGTCAAGCCAAGCGGCTGGAGCTGTTGGCCAAAGCCGTGCAGTATGTCCACTTGCCGGAGTTCGACCAACCCGACGCCGAAGCGACGATCTGCAGCGGCGTCTTGCTCGAGCAGCTCGAGCCCGCTTCCGCCGTTCCGCATGGGCCACTCTCGGCCGATCAAGAGTCCGCCGCGACAGTTGCTTTTCAGGGGCCGATGGCCAGCTTGTGCGGCCAGCGGGTGTTGACGGCCGCCGAGGAGAGCGCGGTTATGCGGCGACTGCATTACTACAAATATTTGGCCGCGCGCATTCTGGGTTCGTCCTCGGCCGACGAGTGGGACTTGGCGCGGGCTCACGCGCTGCTGCAGGCGGCGATGTGGCATCGGGACCTGATCGTGCGCGCGAACATGCGCTTGGTGGTTTCGATCGTCAAGAAATTGCCGGTGCCGGCCGCGCGCTATGATGAACTGATTAGCGACGGCGCGGTGGCCCTGCTGCGGGCGGTCGACAAATTTGACCCTCGCTTGGGATATCGCTTCTGCACCTACGCGACTTTGATCGTCCGCCGCGACTGTTTTCAGCAGATCGAGCTGGCCAAGACGCAGCGCGAGCGGCACCCGCAGGCCGATGCCCTGGCCACCGCCGCCGTCGCTCGCAGTGACGACGAGCTGAAGTTTGATCGTTCCCACTGGCTCGCCTGGCGCAAACGCTTGCCGAGCCTGATGGGCAACTTGTCGCGCCGCGAGCAGATGATCATTCGCTCGCGGTTCTGCCTAGGCGCCCATCGCCGCGTCAAGACGCTCCAGCGGCTAGCCAGCGCGCTGAAAATCTCCAAAGAGCGCGTGCGGCAGATCGAGCGGAGCGCCCTAGCCAAACTGCGCCGGGCTGCCGAAGCGCAAGCATGAAGGACAACACTCCTGGGGACTGGTTCGAGATCCTGTTCATCCTGGTAATCGATGTCCGCTCGGTTCTTGAACGCTGTTAGGATTCGCAGTGAATGGGGACCAGCTTGGTAACGCTGCCCCT
>JBQCJB010000144.1:0-5399 GCA_051953155.1 Aureliella sp.
AGGCCAGATGCGCATGGGTGGGAGTCGTTTGCGACCGTTCGCCTGTGTCGGCATCGCCTACTTTATCATTGCAGTGGCCGCCCCGCTCGTTCTGCTGGCCGTCGCGCCGTCGATCAGCCAAGGGGAATGGAATGCCAAGGGCATGACCTGGTCGGTAATCGCCGGCGCCGCCGGCGCACTCGGCGCACTGGGGATCGTTCTCGCATTCAACTCCGGAGGCAAGCCGATCACGGTCATGCCGCTGGTCTTCGGTTTCGCGCCCGTAGTCAATACGTTCATCAGCTTGACCGAAGCCGGCGCCTGGTCGCGAGTTCAGCCGATGTTCTGGGTCAGCCTGGCGATCGTCATCATCGGGGCCATCACCGTTTTGACCAAAGCTCCCAAGAGTCAGCACGCTCCGGCACATGCTCCGGCGTCAGGCCCTTCGACCGCTCCGGCGCAGAGCTAAGGCCAAGTCGCGTGACACACAGCGCCCACGATTTATTTCTCGAGCCGAAGACTTGGCCAGAGCTGGTCAGCGGCGCGCCGGTCGAACTAGAAGTCGGCTCCGGCAAAGGGCTGTTCTTGCAGACTGCCGGCGCAGCCCGGCCCCAGCACCAATTCATCGGCGTCGAACTGTCCGGCAAGTTCGCCAACCGTGCTGCTGAGCGGATCGCCCGCGCCGGACTAGCCAACGTCTGCATCCTCCGCGGGGACGCCGAGGCTTTCCTGCTGAAAACTGTTCCCGATGCGAGCGTCGTGGCCGTGCACGTCTATTTCCCGGACCCATGGTGGCGCCGCAAACACAAAAAGCGCCGCGTACTCAACGAGGAAACGCTCGCCGCGATCCAACGCGTGCTCGTGCCCGGTGGCAAGTTCCACTTCTGGACCGACGTGCTCGACTACTACGAACTGATCTGCGGTCAAGTCATGCAGCAGACCAGTCTGATAGGCCCACAGTACGTCCCCGAACGACCAGCCACGCACGATCTGGACTACACCACTCACTTCGAGCGCCGCGCTCGCCGCAACGCCCAGCCGATCTATCGAGCCATCTTCGTCAAACCGCAGTAAAACTGCCCCTCGATGCGGTGCGCTTGGCCATCTTCGACCAGGTCGATCGAGAAAGGCTCGGAAAGGCTCTCGGTGCGCTGCATGTGCACTGTCCAGCTGGTCGTACCGCGGCGGAACGTGAATTCGAACTCGGTCCATTCGTCGGGGACGCAGGGCCGCACGGTCAAACGGTCCTTTTCGATAACGATCCCCAAGATCGATTCGACGGCAACGCGATAGGTCCAGCTGGCCGAGCCCGTGTACCAGGTCCAGCCGCCGGTGCCGACATGCGCCGCTGCGCTGTAGACGTCGGCAGCCACCACGTAAGGTTCGACCTGATAGCGGGCGACTTCGGCCGGCGTGCGGGCATGGTGAATCGGATTGATGATATCGAACAGCCGCACAGCCAGCGCACCATCGCCCAGCCGAGCTGCCGCGTCGACCATCCAGGTTGCAGCATGCGTGTACTGCGCGCCGTTTTCACGGATGCCCGGTAAGTAACCTTTGATGTAGCCGGGGTCCAAGTCGCTCTGATCGAACGCCGGGGTGAACAGCAGGATCAGCCCATCGTCGTCGCGCACGAGCTGCTCGACTGCCGAGTCCATCGCCTGTCGGGCGCGCTCCGGATCGGCGCCGGCGATCACCGACCAGGACTGCGCCAGCGAGTCGATGCGGCACTCCGAATTTTCATGGGACCCCAGCGGAGTTCCGTCATCGAAGTACGCGCGGCGATACCAGCGGCCATCCCAGGCCTGACTTTCGACGGCGCTCCGCAAACGAGCTGCTTCGGCGGAGAATTTGGTGGCGTTGTGCTCGTCGCCGCGAGCTCGCATCCACTCGGCAAAGCGCTCAAAGACGACGATTTGGAAAAAGGCCACCCACACGCTTTCGCCTTCCCCTCCTTCGCCGACCTTGTTCATGCCATCGTTCCAGTCCCCGCAGCCCATCAGCGGCAAACCATGGCGGCCGTATCGCCGACCATGCTCGAGCGCGAGACAGCAGTGCTGGTACAGCGAGGCTTTTTCGCTGGCGACCTGCGGTTGTTCGTATCGCTCTTGTTCGTGTTCGTGCAAAGGTGGCGAAACCAGGAACGGAATCTCGACGTCGAGAATGGCTGTGTCGCCTGTGGCACGAATATAAAAATCGGTCACGAAGGGCAGGAACAGAAAATCGTCCGAAAACCGCGTTCGCGTACCTTTGCCACCGGGCGGATGCCACCAGTGCTGGACGTCTCCCTCTTTGAACTGCCGCGCCGCGGCCCGCAGGATTTGCTCGCGCGTCACATCGGGGCGAGAATGCACGACCGCCATCACGTCCTGCAGTTGGTCCCGAAAACCGAACGCTCCGCCCGACTGATAAAACGCCGATCGCCCCCAGACGCGACAGCTGAGCGTTTGGTACTGCAACCAGCCATTGAGCATGATGTCCATGCCGCGGTTGGGCGTTTTGACCTGCAGCACAGAGAGCATGTCCTGCCAGGAACGCTGGACATGCTTCAGTTCGGCTGCCACCGCCTCGGGGTCGCTGAACTTGTGAAGCACGGCCATGGCTTCGTCACGAGTTTCGCCCGCTCCCAGGAGGAAGACGATTTCCTCGGTCGTCGCCGGCGCGACGGTCACTTTACACTGGATCGCTCCGCACGGGTCGAGGCCTGCGCCCGTGCGTCCATCCAGCTCGCCCATCGCCAGACTGATCGGCGAAAGTGGCGATCCGTTGCGCCCCAAAAATGCGCGTCGATCGCCAGTCACCGAACTACTGTAGGAGAGGACCTGCAGGAAAGCGACTTGATCTCCAAACTCCATGCTGTAGCTGTTTGTGGCCAACAAGGCGCCGCTGTCCGCGTCGCGGTCGGTCGCGATGACCATGTCGGTTTGCTCGCGGGCAACGCCCAAGACCCAATCGACATAGTAAGTCACGTCCAATACGCGAGCTTGCTCGCCCGGGTTATGAATGCGCAGCCGGATGAATTTGACTGGGTCATCCGCCGCCACAGCGATCAGCGTCTCATGCTCAAGGCCGTGCGAAGCATGCTCAAACTGGCTCGAACCGTGGCCATGCCGGCAAACGTAGCTGCCGTGTGCCGCGGTCAGCGAAGGTAGCGGCGACCACAGCTCCCGAGCTTGGGCGTCATGGATGTACAGAATTTCGGAGGGCCGATCGGTAACGGGGTCATTGCACCAGGCGGTCAGTTTGTTTTCGCGGCTGTTGCGGAACCAGGTAAACCCGCCGCCCGCCTCGGTCACCAGCGTACCGAACCGCGGGTTGGCGATCACGTTGCTCCACGGAGCTGGCGGCCGCAGGCCGGTACTGAGACTGATCTGGTAAACCTGTCCGTCCGCCGCAAAACCGCCCAGGCCGTTGTCGAATTCCAATTCCCCGTCGACGGGCAGCTGTGAGTCGGACGAGGTTTCGGTCGCGGTGCCGGTTTCGCCGGACGGCTTGGCCGAAGGTGCATTCAGGGCGCGTGCTGTTTTGGGGGGCGCAGGATAGCGTCGCGACGGCGCGTCGATGCGCAGCGGCTGGACAGGCAAGGCGTGCCGCGTCGACGGCCGGCGGCTGGCGGCGATATCCAGTTGCTGGGTCAAATCACCCGCCTCGCCCGCAAACACGCACGAGGCCACCGTCTCGAGCAGCACATGATCCTCGACAGGCATTTGCGCACCGCGCAGCAAGTGATTGGCACCGTGTCGGCGATCCCCGAGATGCGCATCGTTGAGTATCTGCTGCAGTTGATCCTGCAAGGCGTCGAAGTAGCTGCCCGGGTAGTCGTTGACGATTACCAGGTCGCAGTGCAGCCCATGTTCGAGCAAGAAACGATGCGCCATGACCAGCTCGCTCACTAGACCAACATGCTCGGTATCGGTCACGCGGCATAGGATGATCGGCAGGTCGCCTGAGATGCCGTAGCGCCACAGGCCGGGTTGCGACATGCGATTGCGCCGCAGCACCGACGGATCGCCGCGCAGGTTTGGGTCGGGATAGAGCAGGGCCGAACCGAGGCGCTGGAAAACATGCATCTTTGCGCCGTCGACGTTGCGGTAGCGCGATTCCGACTGGGCGAAGGCCCAGGCCAGCTCGAAGGCTCGATGCGTTCCGCGCTGGTCGTGATACTGGTCGGCCAGAGCCAAAGCCTGTTGCCGCGACTGAGCGACCGCTGTTGTGAAGCTGATCGTGACTGCTTCGTCGGGCGCCAGCGTGACGCGGCATCGCAGAGCAAAAATCGGGTCGAGCACCGCGCCGACGTGACCGGCCAATCGCTGCGCAGTGGCGCCGGCAGGCGCTTCGGTCGAACGATTCCTGCCTAGAAAGGCGCGGCGACTGGTCTCATACTGCACCGCGGAGTCGTTGTTTCCGGGTGCAACGATCGTGTGGACCGCATAGAGTGGCGACTGGCCTGCGCTGCGCAGCCGGCGGCGGGCGATCAACGACGTTTCCTCGGCGATGTACTCTGTTTCGACAAATAACTTTTGAAAGGCGGGATGCGCCAGGTCCGCTGCCGGCGTGTTCAAGGCGACCTCGGCATAGCTGGTCACGTCGATGTAACGCACCTTCGCGCCGCGGTTGACCAGGCGGAGCTGGCGGACTTCGGCGTTGTTTTCCGGAGAGACGGCAACTTCCAGCACCGACTCGATATCTCCTTGCCGCCGGTGGAATTCGGCTTTGTCCATGGCAAAGATCACTTCATAGGCGTCGGGCTGGGTCAACGTCGGTTGATAGGTGGCAGACCAGAGCTCGTCAGTCTGAACGTCCCGCAAATAGATGAACGTGCCCCAATTGTCGCGCGTCGTGTCGCGCCGCCAGCGCGTCACCAGTTGGTCTTGCCACTGCAGATAGCCGCCACCAACGTGTGAGACCATGACGCTGGTCTGACCATTGGACAGGATGTGCGTCCGCGGCGTGGCCGTTTGCACACCCGTGATCCGCCGACTGATCAGCCCGCTGTCATCGCGGTGCACCGGCGCTTGTTCCAGCTGGCCCGCGTGTGGTCGGCTGGGAACGGGCACTTGCGGCACGCGTTCTTGCAGGAGCAGTTCATTTGCCCGCGCCCAGGGATGCGCATGGAACCGTCGCTGCATGACGTTGTCCAGGCTCGCGTTGGCCAGCGCCGTCAGGCTCATCCCTTGATGGTGAGCCATATAGCATTCGACTTGGACCACACGTTTCCCGCGCCGCAGACGCGAGGGGGTATAGTCGAGCGCCTCGTAGAATCCCCAGTCACCGAAGGCCCCCTCGGCGCTGAGCGTCCGCAGGTTTTCTACTGCCCAGAGCGGCTCCAGCGGCAAAGCCAACATCGTCGAGTAGGGCGAGATCACCAGATCCTTGGCCAGTCCCCGTTTCAAACCCAGTCCGGGCACGCCGAAGGAGCG
>JBQCJB010000145.1:0-2274 GCA_051953155.1 Aureliella sp.
GCTCACCCGCGCCTCCGCGTTACGCTCGAGGGCCGCGACGTTCAATTGGCTGAAGTCCTTCAGCCCAATCGCACACCTGCCGGGCTGTCGTCGGAGCGGCGAGCGAAGCACTGGACTGAGCACGATCGCACGCACATCCTCAGAGTCCAGCTTTATGACGTCCGCGGCGCCGCGCGTCCTCAAGCTCCACGTCGGGTTCGGAGGCAGCGTCGCCTCGATTGCCGGTCGCAATTCGAAGGAGAGTAGACCGCTCAACTGTTCGTCGGAACGCCGCTTCCAGACGACGTCGTCTCCGCCGGTGGTGCTCTGCATCCGTCGCTGCAGTTCCGCCAGTCCCTTGGCACTGGCGGGAGGGTCGAGAATAAAACCGCGGACCTGGGCCAGTTCCAGAGGCACCGGTTCGAACCAGTCGCTGATCAGCTCCAGGGCCTCGGCGTTCTTCCACTGGATCTGTCCGGCCAGCCATGACCCATCGGCCAGCCATACCAGGTCGCTTCCGCTACCGGCCCGCGGCTTGCCCCAGCGCACGATCTCCGAGAGGGGAACCGACTGGGTCTGACCAGCGCTCTGGACAACCAACTGGCCAACGGCGTTGATATCGAGCAACCGCGCGGCGGGCAATCGCGAATCGCTCAAATGCATGTCGGGCGAGCTGGCGGCGCCTGGATCGGTCCCCCTGCCCTGCTCCAGGCCAAGACTCGCCATCAGCAGAATGCAAAGCAGGCGGACCGCAGACTGGACCACGGCGCGGAGCGTGCTGCGATGAAACATGGTGGGCTGGTCTCCAGTTTCGCGACGGCCCGGCCTGCTTGATTGGAAGCGCTGGTGTGCGGGCGTTGGCTGGCTGTGGGGCCGTCCGTTACGGACCTCGGAAAATCGTACGCAGCGTCTCCGCCGCTCCTTCCCATTGGTCGGCCGCCTGGGCGAAATCGACTTCCATATACCGAGTTGTCTTCGGCGGCGCCGCGCGGGATGCCTGCGGATGGCCCGGCCGCACGGGGATATTCCCGCTAGGGCCCATCGCCAAACGCCCTTCGATGTCTTCCGACAACAAAAAATTGCCCAGTTCCCGCGCGGCTCTGGGATGCGGGCAATTCTTCAGCACTGCCAGTGTGTTGGGAATCAGCAGCGTACCGAACTGATCGGATTGCTGGTCGGGAAAAACGATTTCGACTGGCAAGCCGTTATCGATTTCAACCAGGGCATCGTCGGTATCGGTCAGGCCCATGGCGACCTGTCCTGAGGACACAGCTTGAGCGACCTGCTTGTTTCCAGATAGGACCACGGCGTTGCCTTTGACCGCCCGGAACCAATCGGCCGCGCGCTCGGTCCCGAGTTTTGTTTGTAGCACGGTGAAATGGGTCGCTGTCGTTCCGAACAGCGGCAGGGCTACCGCACATTTCTGTTGCCATTTTGGATCGGCCAGTTCGAGAACCGACTGTGGCCAATCCTTGGCGTCCGGCACGAGCTGGCGATTGACCAGCAAGACACGGGCGCGGGCCGCAAAAGCGATCCACGTCCCGCGGCTCGAACGCATAGACTTCGGCCAGTTGGAAGGCACATCCCACGAGACCGATTTCAACAAACCTGCGTTTTCCAAACGCTGGGTGTGCAAGATCTCGTTGTTCCAAAACAGATCGCAGCGTGGCTGGGCAGCCTCGTTTTCGATGCGCGTAACCAGTCCGACCGTCTTGGTCGATTCGACGTCGAAGGTCGACCGAACTTCGGTTTGGCTGTGGCGGCGTTCGAACGCGGCCAGGATAGGAGCGGCCACCTCGCGGTCGGCTGCCGAGTAAAGCACGACCTCATTCTCAGATCGCGAGACGCAGCCGGTCAGCGCCAGTGGCAGTCCGAGCGCGACGATCCAGGTCGCGAAGGCCAGAGACCTCGAGCGTGGTGCGTCGCTGGAGAACGATTCTTGATCCGAGCTGCTGCCTGCAGCCGGACCGGCAAGACCTATGTCAGTAGCGATATTCCAACTCCGACGAGAAAAAATCCGATCAATGCGTACGTGATGACGACCGCCGGCTTGCCGCCGACCCGCTCGATGCCGCGAGCCAGATGCGACCAGCGGACCAGCCGTCCACCGCTGGCGGCTGCGGCCAGTGAGGCCCGCCCGAGCACGATGGACACACAGCCCACGAAAACGTCCTGAGAATGCACACTCCTGCTCCAATTGCGAAAGCTAGCACGGCCGAGCCCGCAAGATTCAGTCTTTTCTCGACGGAGCAGGTTCCTTTATGATTTCGCCACCCCGTCAATCGTACCCGATGG
>JBQCJB010000146.1:0-4067 GCA_051953155.1 Aureliella sp.
CTTGTCGCCGGCCGGCGTCGGGTCGAGCATCGAGACCTGGCGAACGTCGTAACCCTTGAAGGCAGTCGTTAACAGCGGGTGATCGCTCGGCAAGCGCTCCAGCGGATGCTGCGGCAGAATCAAATCCATCTCGCGGCGAAAACTGATCGCGAATTCTTCGTTGGCGCAGATCGCGTCGGCGAACAGGAACCCGCCGTTATCGAAGTACTCGCGCAAGGCCTGGCGCTGCTTCTCCGAGAAACGAAAACCACCGCGGCCGTGCATGAAAACGATCGGATATTTTTCCAGTTCGCCCGGCGTGATCGAGATCACCCGATGTTGGTTGCTCAGCTGGAAAGGATTCTCGCGGCTGAGCCAGAGCAGCAGATTGGGCAGAGCGCGGGGAGCGTCCTCGCTGCCGGCCGCGTGCTCCAGCTGCGGGATGATCAGCGTGCCGCGATCGGTCGGCGGCGTCGGCAGCGAGCCTTCGAGAATCGAGACTGCGTCGAGTTTTTCTTTGAGCTGCTTGCCGGTGGCATAGGACAGCACGTTGACGCCCAAGCGCATGGCCTCGTCGAGTTCCGTTTGCAGCTTGGCGGACCGCTCCGCTTTGTCACCGAAGGGCGCGTTCAATTCCCAGCGGCACGAGAGACTGATCGGGCTATAGACCAGCCCGAGGCGGCAGCAGCTTTGCACGCCATAGAGCCAAAAGTCGTGCGGCAAATGTTCGGGATTCACTCGCGCTTCCACGCTCCAGATCGGATGTTCCGGAGAGAGTTTTTCCAGCGGTTGCTCGAACGTATCGCTGACAAAGTGGCGAAAGGCAAATTCAAACGCTTCGCCGTCGCAGCCATCGCCGTTGCACGCTTCGGCAAAGATGAATCCACCCTGTTCCACGTACTCGCGGAGTTTGGTCTGTTGGGCTTTGCTGAGCGTGATGGCTTCGGTACCGCTGATGAACAGCACCGGGGTCTCGAGCAAGTCGGCGAGCGAGGCGTTGGCGATGTCGACCGTTTGCCACGACAGGTCGCGTTTCCACACCGATTCGGTGTGCAGCGTCAGATGCTGCAGGGCGCGACGATGGCGGTTCCAATCCTCGCCGCGCCCGTGCTCGAGCCGGCTGACGACGATCTGCCGTTTGCCTTTGGACAGGAACAGCAGCGCAAAGGCCGTGTTTTCCTCGCGGTTATTCGATTCGAAGACCGAAGGAGAATCGATCAGTCCGATCGCCTTGTCTTGCAGCCGCAGGAACAGGTCCGCGCCCTCGCGGTACCAGTCGTGCGTGCCGAAGAAGCGAGTGCCCGTCATACGCCCGGCCCGCTCGAGCGCGGAGAGGTAATAAAACAAGTAGCCGGTCGCAGTAGGATTGGTGGTGATGGAGAAGTTGTCGGTCAGCCACTTTATCGCCGCCCGGATGCGATCCTCACGGCCGTCGGCTTGGCCGCAGCAGGCGACCGTATCGCCCGCCGGCTGGGCCTCGATGCTGCTCAGTTCGCTCGAGGCGATGACCAGCGAAGCGATGCCCGCGCATGTCATACTGCCGCTGCCCTCGCCGGTGTATGGGAAACTGCCATCGCCGTTTTGCAGTTTGTGCCAATAGCCTTCGGCGGTGGTAAAGCACTTCTTCCATGCTTCCTCGTCGGCTTGCGGATCGTCTTGCAGCCGAATGCCGATGCGTTGGCCTTCATGCAAGGCCAGCAGCGCGAACTGGCTGTTCGATGGATCGCCGCCGCCGCTGGGATACGACCAACTGCCATCGGCCAGTTGCTTCTCGGCCAGCCAACGGCAATTGCGTTCGATCAATGACAGGTCCTCATTCGATTTGGTCGCCGCGGCGCAGAAGACCATCGCTTGCAGCGATACCGAATACGTCGTCTGCGGCGGCATCTTGCGCAGATAATTCAGTGCTTTGCGCATCCGCGGCGAATCGGAATCCTCGCCGCAGTTGAGCAGCGCCAGCGTGACCAGCGAGCTCACGCCGCAGTTGTACTGCGGCCGCTCGTTCCAGCCGCCGTCGGCGTTCTGCAAACTCCACAGATAGCCCACGCCGAGCTTGATACTCGATTCGACGGCCGCGCTGTCGAGCCCCTTGCCAGGACCATCGGCCCCGCGCGCGCCCGAACCGCACGCTATCGCCAGCGCGGTGATGAACGGGATGACGAGCGCCGCGCGCAGCATGACCGGTCCCCATTGAGGCCAATTTCGGTAACAATACTTCCTGGATTTCAAACTCATTATAGCCCAGCGACAAGATCCGTCGCGGCGCCAGTTCCCGCAGCTCTCTGCACAGGCGATTTGAAAACTCGTGTCCACCAAGCCCAAGAACATCGGCGACCTGCTCCGCGAATTTCGTGAACATAGCACCGTCATGCGCCAAGAATTGGCCAAGGTGGTCATCGGTCAAGATCAGGTCATCGAACAATTGCTGGCCGCCATCTTCACCCGGGGACACTGCCTGCTGGAAGGGGTCCCCGGATTGGCCAAAACCCTCATGGTCAGCTCGCTGGCCCGCATCCTGGACGTCTCCTTCAAACGCATCCAGTTCACGCCCGACCTGATGCCCTCGGATATCACCGGCACCAACGTCCTGGACGAAGATGCCCACGGCAAACGCGAATTCCGCTTCGTCGAAGGCCCCATCTTCACCAACATCCTGCTGGCCGACGAAATCAACCGCACTCCTCCCAAAACACAAGCGGCGTTATTGCAAGCAATGCAGGAGCGCGAGGTCACCGTCGGACGTACCACCTACCAACTGCCCGACCCGTTCTTCACGATCGCTACCCAAAACCCGATCGAACAAGAAGGCACCTACCCGCTGCCCGAAGCCCAGCTCGACCGCTTCATGTTCAATATCATCGTCGGTTACCCGACGGCCGAAGAGGAAGAGCGGATTCTGCTGGCCACCACCCGCAACGAAAAACCCGAGGTCAACAAAATCCTGACCGCGCGGGCGATCCTGAATATCCAGCGCCTGGTCCATAGCGTGGCCGTCAGCCCGCATGTGGTGCGCTACGTGGCTCATCTGGTCCGAGCCACGCGACCTGCCGACGAGCGTGCGCCAACCTTCGTGCGCGAATTGGTCGACTGGGGTGCCGGCCCCCGCGCCGGACAGTTCTTGATCAACGGGGCCAAAGCCATCGCCGCCCTCGACGGACGCTTCAGCATCGATTTCAGCGACGTCCGCCGGATCGCTGTGCCGGTGCTGCGGCATCGCATCAGCACCAACTTCCAAGCGCAGGCCGAAGGCATGACGACCGAGCTGATCGTCCAGCGTTTGGTCAAAGAGATCCCCGAACCGGCGGTTCCCAAGTTCGCCGGCTCCGCCAGCCCTCCGCCGCCACCGGCCTAACGCAGGCACTGCTTACGCCGGCACTGCTTACCGGGGCGGGAGTTCTATTTTATCGGTTCATCGGCGCGGGCACGAGCCAGCCGCGCCTTCGGGAAGCGCGGCGAAAAAAATCACTGGCTGCCGGTGCTGACGATCACTTGGCTGGGGCGGATGACGCGGTCGTGCAGCAGGTAGCCCACGGCAACCTCTTGCAGCACGTGGCCCGCCGGCACATCGGGGCTGGGCATCTGGGCGATGGCTTCGTGATAGTTCGGGTCGAAGGGTTGGCCGAGGGCTTCAATCGGTTTGCAAGCAAACTTGGCCAGCGTGCCGGTCAATTGCTGCACGACCATTTCGACGCCGCTGCGCAAGGCGGACGAGTTGCCCGAATCGCTGGAGGCCGCTTCGGTGGCGCGCTTGAGGTTATCGACCACGTCCAGGATGTCGCGGACCAGCGGCAAGTTGGCGTAGCGCAACTGCTGTTCCCAATCGCGCTGGATGCGTTTGCGGAAGTTCTCCGCCTCGGCGTGGCTCTTGAGCACTTCGGTCTCGGCCATTTTCAGTTGGCCTTCCAGTTCCGCGATGCGTTCTTCGGCGCTGACAAACTGGTCGGCTGCCTGGCTGGCTGCCCCGCTGGCGGCGTCGGCCGCCGCGTCAGTTTCCCGCGTGTGTTTGCCGGAGGCTGGCTCTTGCTTGCTGGAATCGCTGCGACTCATGTCGGCTTACTCCTTCGTGGACTTGATCTTGTCTTGCGTCT
>JBQCJB010000147.1:0-9118 GCA_051953155.1 Aureliella sp.
CGGTAATTCTCGACGAAGAACGGTCGCAGGGGCTCGGCAATCGCCTCGAGAATCGAACGCCCCAGACCCCATTGGGGCGCGATCTTCGAGCCGCCATTTTCCAGCGCGAAACGATGCCACGCGGGGTTCGTATACGCCAGCTTCAAATCGGGCGTCAAACCATAAATCGTCGCCGCCAGCCGATCGAGTTCTTCCACATTGAACTCGTCTAACAGACTCAAAAACCAGGGCTCACTTTGGTTCGGGGTTCGGCTCATACAGCCAGTTTACCGATATGGCTACAAGCGACCAACCCTCAAACGGGCCTGCGGATTTCTAAAGAAATTGACAGTTGTCGTCGCGGCGTGCTAAATTGGGAAGACGATGTCCACAACCCACCAACGGCCGTTTTGGTTGGCGCTTGTCCAGCCCACACGACCGCCGAGCCACGCTTGGGCGAGTTGGGCGGCTTCGTTTCTGCTGGCGATCTCCGCCAGCCTGCTGATGGGACGCTCCAGTGAGGCCAGCTGCGGCGATTGGCTGGCCCCGAGTTCCAAGAGCGTTCGCGGTCCGTTCGATCCCCTGCGGCTCCCAGCGAGCCCTAATGCATCGGGCAGCCCTGAAGCGTCGAGCGATCGTACTTCGTCGCTGGTTCAGAGGTGGCAGCGACTGGTTTCGTTGGATCGGCGTGCACGGTCGGGGCCAGACTTTCCTGCCGGACCAAAGCCCTGCAGCGGCCCGAACTGCGGTCGCGCTCCGGTGCTGCCGCCCCAGCCAGTCTCGACCAGTTTGTCATCGACGGCTAAGAATTTTGCGCTCGGCACCGGCCATGAAGCGTGTAGGTACTCTGCACAGCCGCAGCCGACTTCTTTAGTGGTGCCGGCCCGTCCTCTCTCAGGCCATCCAGTCCGCATCGAGCGACCACCCGCTCGCTAGCCCTCTTATGTGCCCGGCGCCGCTTCCGCGCGCCTGCAGCTGCGCACTTGAAAGTGCACTCTGCTGCGCGGATGCCGCCAGGTTCGGCCGGTAGCGGCGAGGTTTCCTCGCTGTCCTAGCGTGAGGTGCGTTTGACCATGCACCTCCGATGTTGCGCGGGCGCGATCGCACGAGCCCGCTTTCATCCAACGTCGACCGTCAATCAACATCCACCATCAACGCCGATCGATGAAAAGCGCCGCTAGTAATCGGAGCCGTCGCCGACCTGCCACCAGTCTGCCAACTGGTGAGAAGCGGGCTGGCGATGCGCTCTTGTGCAAGCCGCGATTGCCTTGGTTGCTACTGCTGCCCTTGGTCGCGGTGGTGGGCCTGTGCACCGTGCTGGAGTTCCCGCGCTTCCTTTTCTCGAGCGATCGTGCAAGTTGGCGAGCGACAACGAGCGACAGGAGCGCCCGGGCCGGCGGCGACCTGCCGGCCAGCCCGCCGTCGGTGGCTTGGACAGACGTCACCGCCGCAGCTGGCATCGCGCTGGTGCACCGCAACGGAGCCGCCGGTGAAAAGTTATTGCCCGAAACGATGGGAGGGGGCAGTGCCTTTTTCGACTACGACAGCGACGGTGACCAGGACTTGCTGTTCGTCGATTCGGTGCTCCCCGGCGGAGATGCGTCCCGCAGTTCATTGACCCACAGTTCGTTGACTCTGTACCGCAACGACGGTCAAGGTCGGTTCGACGATGCCACTGCCGGCTCGGGGTTGGAGGTCGCGATCTGCGGTATGGGAATCGCGGTTGGCGATTACGACAACGACGACCGCATCGACGTGTTTGTGTCCGCGGTCGGTCCGAACAAACTGTTTCGCAACTTGGGAGCAGGCCGGTTTGAAGAGGTGACGTCCCAGGCGGGCGTGGGCGGGGCGGCAGACGCGTGGAGCACCGGTTGCGGCTGGTTCGATGCCGACAACGACGGGGACCTCGACTTGCTGGTCTGCAACTATCTGGCTTGGTCGCCAGAGCTCGACCGGTCGCATGACTTTCGTTTTCCCGACGGTCGTCGGGCCTATGGCAGGCCGCAGCACTTCGCCGGCGCCTCGCCCTATTTTTACCGCAACGACGGCCGCGGGAGGTTCAGTGATCTATCCAAGGTATCCGGGTTGGACGTTCGCGACGCCAGGGGAGCGGCCGCGGCCAAGTCGTTGGGAGTAACGTTCGACGATTTCGACCGCGACGGTCGGCTGGATATTCTCGTCGCCAACGATACCGTTCCCAATCAAGCCTTTCGCAACAGCGGCCATGGCACTTTCGAAGAGCAAGGCTTGCTGGTCGGCATCGCGTTGGACGAACGCGGACTAGCACGCGGAGCCATGGGGATCGATAGCGCGCCGCTGATGAACGACGATCGGCTGGGCATCGCGATCGGCAATTTCGCACACGAGATGGCTTCGCTGTTCGTTTCACGGGGCGCTGGGAATCAATTTCAAGATTGGGCTGCCACTTCCGGGCTCGGAGCGCAAACCGAGCGACAGCTGACTTTCGGCATGTGCTTCGTTGATTTCGATCTGGACGGACGCTTGGATCTGCTGGCCAGCAACGGGCATTTGGAACCCGACATTCATTCCGTTCAGCGGGACCAAGAGTACTTGCAGGCTCCCCAGCTGTTTTGGAATGCGGGCGCCGAGGCGCGGCAGCTCTTCCTCGAAGTGCCCGCCCTCCCCGGCCCTGACACCGGCACGAGCACTGGCCGGACGAATAGCGACTTGGCCAAACCGCTCGCCGGCCGAGGGGCCAGTTACGCCGACATCGATGGCGACGGCGATTTGGATTTGCTCATCACAGCGGTCGGCAGCCGGCCCCGGCTGCTGCGCAACGAATTGAACCAGCCCCATCACTGGGTGCGTTTTCAACTGGTCGGCCGGCAGAGCAATCGCAGTGCGATCGGCGCGACAGTCGAGGTTCGCGTGGCGGACCGGACCCTGCGCCGCCGAGTGATGCCGACGCGAAGCTACCTTTCTCAAGTCGAGTTGCCGCTGACCTTCGGGTTGGGCAACGCCGAAACCATCGACTCGATCATCGTTCACTGGCCCGATGGCTCGCAGGAGAGTTCCAGTAACCTGGCGGTCGATCGCGTTTATCGGCTCGAGCAAGGCGAACTGGCCAACCTGCGGGCCGCGCCCTCAACGGATGGGCCCCCAAAGTAGAAATCAAAGGCGACGTTTTCCTAACGCGACATCCATTTAGAATTCTCGTTCAGCATTCATCCATTCGATAGGCGAGGCCTTATATGTCGACAGCAGCTTGCCCAACGGCCCACGGCATCCAGAACATGACCTGGATGGAAAAGATCAACGGCCCCTACCATCGCGAGTCGCTGTATTTCTATACGGCCATCGTCTTGGCACATTGGCTGGAGCATTTGGTCCAGGCGACCCAGATCTACGTGCTCGGTTGGCCGATTCCCGAGTCGCGCGGCATCCTGGGGGCCTTTTTTCCGTGGTTGATCAAATCGGAAGCCCTGCACTACGGTTACGCGCTGGTCATGCTGATTGCGTTTTGGATTCTCCGCAAGGGCTTTGTCGGCCTGTCGCGCAAGTGGTGGATGTTGGCCTTCTGGATCCAGTTCTGGCACCACATCGAACATGCTCTACTGCAAGGCCAGGTCATTTTCCAGCACAACCTGTTCGATTCGCCCGTGCCGATGAGCATGTTGCAACTGCTGATTCCGCGGGTGGAATTGCATTTGTTCTACAACACGATCGTCTTCATTCCGATGATCATGGCGATGTTCTACCACATGTTCCCGACGCCCGAAGAAGAAGCCCAGCACTGCTGCTCGTGCGCCTGGCACACCCGGCGAGCTCTCGCGTAGTCGGAGCCCTCGGTTACCTCTTGAACTTTTGTTTTAGTCCGTCAGTCGGAATCGCTGTCATGAATCTAGTCCGATCGATCTTTTCCTTCTTTCTATGCGCGATCGTAGCGGTCGCGATTGCCGGCTGGATTTGGGCCGGCAGCTTGCCTTCGCCCAAGCTCGAAGCGTCGCGGACGATGTTGGCCATCTGCGGTGTCGCCTCGCTGGGCTGTCTCGGTGCACTGTGGAGCGCCCGGACCGTTCCCCAATGAACCTCAGGTTGCCGCAACTGCATCGACTTAACACAAAAAATCCTTTGAGATCTCTAATGTTGCTTACCAGTGCACGCTGCTCCGCGACTTCCGCACGCCTGTCCGCTCGGTCTTGGAAAAGGTTTGCAAAGGTAGCCTTCGGCTTGGCATTGCTGTTAGGGCTTGGTCTGGTGTGTGGCTGCAGCCCCAAGGCCGAGGCGCCCCAAGCGCTCAAGTTCGAAGTCGCCCTCGATCCGGCTCGCCCTGCGGTCGGCGCCGCCAAGGTCAGCGTGAGACTGACCGACGCCGCCGGAGCGCCGGTGACCAGTGCCGAGGTGCGCGTCGAAGGCAACATGAATCACGCCGGTATGAAACCCTCTTTCGCGGAGCTGCATGAAGAGGAGCCTGGCGTATATCGAGGTGCCATCGAATTCACTATGGGAGGCGACTGGTACTTGTTGATCACCGCCAAAACGCCCGACGGCGCGATCGCCGAACATAAAATCGACGTGGCGGGAGTTCAGACGCAATGACTCGGGTTACCCGGCCGCCGCTGGCGCCGGTCGCTGCGCAGTCGGCCGAAGCAGCACTTCGGCAGCCGACTGAGCACGCGAGGTTCGACTTGCTCCGCTGGCCGCTGTTGGGCCCGTTCTTGCGTCGCCGCTGGTCGCGGGCTGCGCTGCAGCTTCCGGTGTTCCTGCTCAGCGGACTGATGATCGCTCACGCGTTTTGGGGACCCGAGCTCGCGCCCAAGAATCTGGCGGCCCTGTTGAGCTGGGTTCATTTTCGCGGCCTGGTCGTGCTCGCGCTGTTGCTGGCGGGCAATCTCTTCTGCATGGCTTGTCCGTTCATGCTGCCGCGCGACTTGGCTCGCCGCTGGTTCTCGCCCCGCTGGAACTGGCCTTATTGGTTGCGCAACAAGTGGCCGGCGATCGGGCTGTTTGTCGGAGTGCTGTTCGCATACGAACTGTTTGATTTGTTTTCCAGCCCTTGGTGGACCGGCGTCCTGATCGTGGGCTACTTCGCCGCAGCGCTTGTCGTCGATGGTCTTTTCCGCCGGGCTTCCTTCTGCAAGTACGTCTGTCCGATCGGGCAATTCAATTTTCTAGGTTCGACCCTATCGCCACTGGAAGTCGCCGTTCGCGACACGTCGGTCTGCGAGGCCTGCCGCACAAAGGATTGCATTCGCGGGCGCCAGCCGCCTACGGTCCCGTCCTCGTTGGGTGCTTCCTCGTTGAGCCCTTCGTCGGGAAACCAGGCGGGGCGTGGGGCGCTCGTGCTGGCGCCGTCTGCGGCGCTGCCAAACAGTCGACCAATCTTGCCGGTGCTGCAGCGCGGATGCGAATTGGATTTGTTCCAACCTCGCAAGGTCGGCAATCTCGATTGCACCTTTTGCTTGGACTGTGTGCATGCGTGCCCGCACGATAACATCGGAATTATGGCTCGCGTGCCTGGGGACGAACTGGCCGTTGCGGGGTCGAGATCGGGACTGGGAGTGCTCGACCGCCGCTTGGACTTCACCGTATTAACGATTGTCTTCACCTTCGGCGCGCTGCTAAATGCGTTTGCGATGACCAGCCCCGTTTATGCCGCCGAGCGTTGGATGTCGGAGCTGAGTGGAGTCCGCACCGAATGGCCGATCCTGGCCACGGTCTTCGCGGTAGGCCTGGTGTTGGAGCCCGCTTTGTTACTGTTGGCTGCGGCTGCCGCGTCGCGGGCCTTTGCCGGCCAAGCCACACGTCTGATCGAGGTGGTGAATCACTTCGCACGCTCGCTGATACCGATCGGCTTTGGCGTATGGTTGGCTCACTATGGTTTTCACTTCTTCACAGGTTTCTTGACGGTGATTCCGGTGACGCAAAACGCGGTCTTGCGCGGGACGGGGCATGCTCTGCTAGGCCAGCCGCTGTGGCAGTTGGGAGGCTTGCCCGAGGCGCTCGTCTATCCGCTCGAACTGGGCTTTCTCGGATTAGGTTTGGTCGGTTCGTGTCTGGTTAGCTGGTCGTTGGCGCAGCAGTTTTCGACCGCTCGACCGCTGGGCAGTTTTGTGCCGGGGGCGCTGCTACACCTGGCGAGCTTCGTTTCGGCGGTGTGGATCATGACGCAGCCGATGGATATGCGCGGCACATTTTTGGGAGCCTGAAGTGACGCGTCTTGATGCAACAACCGGGCACACTGTGCACGTCCGATCGACGGCGGGCGCGCGGACCATAACTTTTGGTGCAGCGATTTTCCTGGCCGCAGCATGGCTGCTGGGGGGCAGCTGCGGCGTGGCGTCGGCTCACGAAGGGCCTCCCTTCCCGCTGTTTATGGACAAGCCCTGTGGAGCCCTCCGCGTGTCCTTGTGGGCCGATCCTGATATCGGCGATGCCCAGTTCTTTGTCGTCCTTGAAACCGCCGAGGGCAAAGTCCCTAGCGAGCCGCCTCAGGTCGCCCTGTGGACGCAGCCGACCAGCGGCCGGCTCGACCGCCAAATCTACCCGGCCGAGCGTCAGCCGCTGCGCAACCGCATGCAGTTCGAGGCCAAGCCGTATTTCGACCAGCGCGACATGTGGAATATCGGTGTCAGCCTGACAGAACCCGGCGGCCAGCGACGCGAACTGACGACGGAGGTGGAATCGACGCCCCCGGGGCTTGGCCCTTGGGACCTGGCAATCTACCTTTTCCCGTTTGTGTTGATGGCAGGATTATGGAGCGTGGCAATGTTCCGCCGCCGCCGACGAGGTCTCCGTCGGGAGCCAGCGGTTTTGCCCGGTTCATCGTCCGCGACCACCTCCGCGCGGACGGAGCCCCCGTCCGACAAACCCTCTGCCGCTGACGGTGCACGATGAACCCACGCGACGACGACGACAAATCCAAACTGCCACTGGCCATCGCATTGGCCATCTTCGCAATTGCGATCGGGGCGCTGGCCTTTTGGTATTGGCGGCGCGGGCGTGACGCGTCGGACGGGGTGGTCTCGGGACAGGTGTTTGCCGAATTCAACGTGGCCGTAGCGGCCTTGGATGTGGAAGAGAACGAGCGTGCGCTGCGCGCGCTAGAGTCGGCGGTACAGCTCGAGCCGCGCGAGCCTGCCTTGTGGGCCGACTTGGCCATCGCCCAATTGCGGCTCAATGAACCGGAGGCGGCGCACCAGTCGCTTGAAAAGGCGATTCGTCTAGCGCCCGATTCACGCGAACTAACGCTGCTCGGCGCACAAATATCGGCCCACGCCGGCCAAGCCGAACTGGCCATCGAGCGACTGCGAAAAGTCCATCAGGTCTGGCCCGAAAACGTTGCGGCGACTTATTCGCTCGTATCCTTGCTCGGCCAGTTGCGGACCGACGAGGCCGAGACGCAGAGGCTGGACCTGCTGTCGGACATCCTTCGTCAGGCTCCCGGCAATTTGCAAGCCCTCACCGAACAGGCCCGCGTGGCAGCCTCGCTCCAAGACGCGGCTAAGCTCCAAAGCGCTCTCGCTGAACTGGAAAAGTTCAGATCGCAGTGGCCTGCCAAGTTGCAGGAGCAATTGGACGCCGCCCAGGACGCGGTTAAGCAGAACGATTTCCGCCGAGCGGCCCTGGCGCTGACCTTCCTACAAAACTTGCTCAAACCGCGTCCTGAGTACCAGCAGAGTCTGGCGCAGTTGGGTGTGCTGTCGGCTTCCGCGGTGGGCACGCCGGTTCGTCAGTTCCTGCACTTGTCCAGTCCGCCGATCGAAGCGGCCGCGGCCGACGTCGAACTCAATTTTGAAATCGAACCGATCGAAGTTGACTCCGGCACCGCCTCTTCGAAAGTAGCGGACGCTGACTTGTTGCTGTGCTTTGAACGCTCCGAGGGCACGAAACCTGCGCTCGTCTGGCTCTCTGGTGACCAACTGCGGATCGACCAGTTTGAATTCTCGTTGCCTTGGGCAAACGGTACCGACCGAGCCATCAGCGCTTGTGTCGCCGTCGATCTCAACTTCGATTTCCAGCTCGATGTGGTCGCCGTGGGCAGCGAGGGATCTGCCATTTATCTGGGGCAGAAGGACGGCTCGTTCCAGGCGACGCAAATTGAATTACCCAAATCCAATCGCCGCTGGACCAGATTCTGGGCGCACGATGTCGACGCCGACGGTGACATGGATTTGATAGCCAGCGATGGCCAGGCCGATCTGGGCTGGATTCGCAACAACGGCGACATGACCCTCGAAGAGATGCCGGAACTGCTGAAAGCTGCGGGCGTAGTCGACCTTCGGCTCGTCGACTTTGATAACGATGCCGACGTCGACCTGGCCACGCTCGACAGCGCCGGCAAGTTGGTCGCCTGGCAGAACCAACGCAACGGCGTTTATTCGGCCAGCGACATCTCGAAAGATGCTGGCCGCACGGCGGTGGCTGTCGGCGATCTCGACCGCGACGGAAAGTTCGATCTCATTTCGGTCGACCGCAGCGGCACGTTGATGTTATCGACCTGGCAGGCCAGCGACGCCTGGAAGGAGACCGAACTCGCCACTCTGACGCAAGCTGCGGCGCCTGCGAAAGTCTCGGCTGCCGCTGAGCCGCCAACTGCTGAGAAGCCAGACTCTGGAAAGCCTGACTCTGAGATGCCAACTGCTTTTCTGGCTGTGGCGGATATGGATAACAATGGTGCGGTCGACATCGTGGCGAGTTCCGATGCCGGCACGCACTTGTGGCTGCAAGACGCCGCGGGCAGCTTGAAAAGCATTGACTCGGTGGTCGACCTGCAGGGCCGTGCCGTGGTCGACTTCGATCGCGACGGACGTTTGGACCTGGTGGGCGTGCGGCGGCCTGCGGGCCAAGACGCGCAAGGCACGGCGGCTGCGGCGAGCGTGGCTTTGAACGGCAGCCGGGCTGGTTACCGTTGGCAAGTTGTCCAGCCGCTGGCCAATCCCAATGCCGGAGACAAGCGGATCAACTCCTTCGGCATTGGTGGACGCATCGACGTGCGCGCCGGCAACATTGCGCAGGCAGCTCCGATCGCTTCGCCGCGCGTCCACTTCGGCTTGGGCAAGCATGAGCGGGCCGATCTGGCTCGTCAGACGGCGCTCCTGGTGGCAGGGATCGCTTTGGCCCATGCTTTTGTCGACGGCAGTAAACGCACCGCCCTGGTAGTGGGCGGGATGTTTCT
>JBQCJB010000148.1:0-5583 GCA_051953155.1 Aureliella sp.
GATGCCTTTGGCAAGATCGGTGACGCTGTAGCGTTACTCGCAGGCAGCGACCCGGCGGACACGGTTCACGTCGCCGCGGGAACTTACAGCGAATCACTTACGATCACCGACAAAAAACTGCAGCTCGTCGGTGGCAACGGAACGAAGCTAAATGGTAGCAACCCGGTAACCACTCCGCTGACGGTGACCGGCTCTGCAGCCGACGTGGTCATGGATAGCTTCCAAATCGAGCGCGGCGTGTTCGGCATCGAGGTTAATAACAACGCCAAGCTGTCGGTCACGAATTCCGTAATCGCCGGCGGTTCGGTATTCGGCGTTAGCGTCACGGCGGGAGCCCAAGTACAGATCGCCAACAGCGATATCGTTTCTTCCGGCAGCATTGGCTCTACTGGAATCAACGTCGCCGGAGCTAGTGTCAGCGTGACCGAGTCGATGATCACTGGCCGCGACACGGGCGTTGTCGCCGGGGCGACCGGTTCGGCCACGATCAGTCGCAGCAACCTGGCAGGTAACACCAGCTACGCTGTTCAGGCCGCCGGCGCGGTAAACGCCTCAGGCAACTACTGGGGTGCCAGCACCGTTGCAGGCGTCGAAGCCGAAGTTCAAGGCCCGGTCGACTTCTCGCCCTTTTTGCCCACAGCGACCGATAACGATTCGGGCGCTCGAGGTTTCGTCGGCGATCTATCCGTTTTGCATGTGACCGATCACGGCACGCAGACGTCGGGAACGCCCCGCATTCAAGAAGCCACTAACCTGGCCACCGGTGCCACGCCCACGGTGATCGTCCACGAAGGCACCTACGACGAGAACAACGTTATCACCAAGAATAACGTCACGATCGAAGACGATGCCAGCGAGGTCAATCGGCCGGTCTTGACCCGCACCAGCGGCAGCAATTCGGCTTTGATGACGGTGCAGGCCAGCGGGGTGACGGTTCAAGGGCTGGAGTTCGTGGTCAACCAACCGTATGCCACGGCGGGTATCAACATGCAGACCGCGGGCGACAATTTCACGAACTTGACGGTCCATGACAACGTGTTCCGGATCGCCGGCGGGGCCACGGCGGGCGGAGCCGACGCTTACGTAGGCTTCGCGACCAGCAGCACGGCCATCGCGGTCAGAAATTCGGGTGGCCCTCAGGCTCCGAACGTCAGCATCACCGACAACCAGATTCTGCCCGATAACTCCGGCGCGGATCCGGCTCTCTTTGATCGCGCGATCTTCTTGCGCGTGGCCAAGGGTGAGATCGACGGCAACACGATCTGGGGCGATTCGCACGACGTGGCCGCGCAGTTTGTCGCTGGCGTGTTGAACATCAATGACAACGATTTCATGGGTGTCGGTGGCAAGGACACCAAGGGCGCTCAGCTGGATATCACCGAGCCGGAAAGCTACGGCAGCGTCAACATCACCAACAACCGCTTTACGCCCTACCTGGGTGACGTTGCCTCCGGTAGCCATCACGTTCGCAGCTTGATGATCAAGAACAGCGCTTCGAACGCTCCGATCATCGTCGACGGAAACCAGTTCACCGTCAGCGCGGTGGGCATGCTGGTGGCCAACTCGCTGCAGACGACGATTACCAACAACACCTTCACGCCGGTGGCTGGGGATAGCTCGTTTACGGAACTGCAGATCAGCAACAAGGTGCCCACTGGCGGCGCGATTGCGCCGGTGGCGACCAGCGCGACGATTCAAGGCAATACCTTTGCAGACGGCACGGTGCCTGGTGGCATTGGCATCGAATTCCTGAACCACAACGACAACGGCACGCCGTTTGGGACGCTGACGATCGGTGGTGCGGGCACGTTGGCCAACACGTTCGAGTCCGGCCTGGATCAGTTCCTGGTTCTGGACGGTGAGAGCCAAGCCAATTCGCAGCTCAGTTCGCGGCCGTACTACAACCAGTACGGTTCGACGAAGATGTCTCCCTTTAGCCAGGACTTGAACGCCGAGAACAACCTGTTCGAACTGGGCGGAGTGACTGCCGACCGAGCCGGTGCGCTCAATCCGGTCAGCGACCTGTCGAAGCTGTTTGCCCTGGAAGACAAGATCACGCACGCGCTGGACAACGGTGCGCTAGGCACGGTGACGTTCAATGACGGGCACCAATTCGTGACCGCCGACAGCGGTTCGATCCAGCGCGGCATCGATGCGGCTGACGCAGGCGACACGGTCCACGTCCAAGGGGACCATTCGTACGACGAAACGGTCGTCGTCAACAAGAACGGCGTGACGATCGACGGCGATGACGCCGACGGCGCTGGGCTCGCCAATTCTGCACCCGTCCTCACCCGCACCAGTGGGTCGCAACAAGTCTTGATGTCGATCAATGCGAGCGACGTCACCGTTCGCGACATGCACTTGACCGTCAATCAAAACGGCGTTTCTGCGCCGATTGCGCCGGTCGGTATCGCTGCCGTGAACTCGGAGTTCAACAACCTAAAGCTGGTCGACAATGTGATCGACTCGACCGGATCCTCAGCTGCTAACTGGACTGGTTCGCCGGGACTGTCGGTGCGTGCCGCCGGTGTGGTCCTTCATGGTCAGAGCAGCCCCAGTTCGACGGTCGAGCATGTCGAGTTGGCCGGTAACACGATCGACATCGACAGCGGTGCTAGTTTCTTCCAACGCGGCGTTTGGCTGACCGCTCTCAATGCGGAGATTACCGGCAATACGATTGCCGGCGCGGCCAACGACGTGCTGTTCCAGTTCGCCTCCGGTGGTCCGAGCACTATTTCGGACAACAAGTTCGTAGGTGAGCATCGCTACGGCGGAGCTGGATTGGTTATCGCTGACCCCAATGGCACGAGCCCGATCGTCGTCTCGGACAACCTCTTCGATTCGTCGAACCCCGCGGCTTATCCCGTTGGATTGCAAGTCAACCTGAACACGCAAGGTGCGACGTCTCCGATCTCCATCTCGAACAACAAGTTCGTCGATCACTTCATCGGTGTGGAAGTCGGCAGTGCCGATAACGTGTCGGTTCTGAACAACGAGTTCACGCCAGCAGCCGATTTGCCCAATGTTCCAGCGGTCGATGGCGATTACGTGCACATCCTGGTCGATTCGCAAAACGCGAGCAATTCAGGGTCGACCGCCATTTCGATCGACACGCAGATTCAAGGCAACAAATTCCATTCGGCGTCGGGCTCGACCGGAACGGCAGTACGCATCGAAGACGACCTTCCGGGGAGCACCTTCGCGGGGCTGCAGATCGGTGGTGCCATGCCAGCTCTGCAAAACGACTACAGCGGCTTGAGCTCGGGTGACACTGCGATTCGCGTCACCGGCGGAGCGGCGGACATTACCGAGACCATCGGCAGCAACATCGAATCGCCGATCGTCGTCACCGGTGGTAGTGCAACGATTAGCGACAGCTCTCTGACCGGCTCGAAAGCCGGTGTCGGCGTAACTGTTAGTGGTGGATCGGCCGCGATCAGTGATAGCTCGATCTCCGATTACAGCACCGGCATCCTGGTTGAGGACTCGGGATCAGCCACCGCAGACATAACACTGACGCTCGACGGTGGTGTGACGATCAGCGGCGGGACGACCGGCCTGAAACTGACCGGCTCCAAGGCGCAGCTGGGCGGCAATACGCTGGACGACACGGTGTTCAGCGGACAAACCGATTACGTTGTGCTGGAGGCCGGCGCGATGGGTGGCGAGCGCATCGAGGGCAAGTTCGCCTCGTTCGATGGCAAGATCGCCCCGACCGGACTGAATGATAACTTTGCGATCGAAAACCGGCTGACCCACGCACCGGACGATGCAAGCGTCGGTTTGATCGTCGTCAATCCAAATGCGTTGTATGTCACGACGCCCGGTAGCGGTACGACCGACGAAACCATCCAAAACGCGATCGATGCGTCGGTTGACGGCGAAACGATCAACGTTCAGGCCGGTACCTACGCCGAGAACCTGAATGTGCATCGGTCGGTGACCTTGTTGGGTGCTAACTCGGGCGTTGCGGGAAGCGGTGTTCGCGGAGCCGAGTCGACCATCAAGGCTGTTTTGACGCCGGATGCCAATCCAGCAGAAATGATCTTGATTTCGGCCGACGATGTTCGGATCAGCGGCTTTACGCTCGACGGTCAGGGTGGTGCGATCCGCGCGGTCCATGCCTTGGAAGTTGACGGCGCGGTTGTCGAGGACAACATCATCGCCGGCGCCGAGCGCGGCGTGCAGTACAGTGGTGGCGCCGCTGGCAACAGCGGCGGCCTGGTGACGAACAACTGGATCAAAGATCTGGTCGTCACCGGCAAATGGGGCGGCGAAAGTTACGGCGTAGTGAGCTTCGACTCCAGCTATGCAGCCGTTGTCGACAACAAGATGGCCGGTCTGGATGTGGGCGTCTTCGAGCAATACTTCTACCAGCCCAACGGCGTCAGCAATGACGCTAACACGATCAGTGGCAACGACATCACCGCCAAGCTGTTGGGCTACGGCACCAACGAGCGATCGAGCAATGCGGCCACGACCAAGCTGAGCGACAACACGTTTGCTTTGACGACCAAGACGGGCAGCATCGGTGTGCAGCTGTTCAACATCTACAAGGATGGCGGCATCGAGCTGAGCGATAACACGATCTCCGGGGCTGGCACCGGTGTCTACGCGTTCATCGACGGCGGCTCAGTCGACATCAGCGGCGGTTCGATTAGCGGCGGCAACATCGGCATCCAGCTGACCAACTACCTGGCCGACTACGCTTATCCAGCGACCAATTCGGGCGCGGTGACCGTCAGCGGCGTGGAGCTGACCGATAACGTGACCGGCATCCTGGTCGAGGACAATGCGTTGTCGGATGCCGAAGTAACGCTGAACCTGACCGGTGGCGTCAAGATCAACGGCGGCGCGATCGGTATCCAGGTTAGCGGTCCCTACGCCAAGCTCGGCGGCAGCACGCTCGATGACACCGTGTTCACCAAACAGAGCGCCGCCTACGTAGTTTTGGAAGATGGCGCAATGGACAACTTGCGCGTTGACGGCACCCAAGCCTCCTTCGATGGCCAGGTCGCTCCGACGGGCCGGTCCGAAAACTTCGCGATCGAAGACAAACTGGTTCACGCACCGGATTCCTCGGACGCTGGTCTGATCGTGGTCAACTCGGGTTCGTTGTACGTTACGACACCGGGCACTGGAGCGACCGATGAGAAGATTCAGAACGCGATCGACGCAGCCATCGACGGGGAAACGGTGAATGTCCAGGCAGGTACCTACACCGAGAACCTGACCGTTGGCAAGTCGGTTAGCGTCATCGGCGAGGCGGGATCGACAACTCTGAAGGCTGCTTCGGCGGGCAATCTGATTGCGATCAGCTCGACCGATGGCAATGACGATATATCGATCGAGAACCTGAACCTGGACGGTGTCAACGGCTTGGCCGGTGCGGGTGTCTTCGTTGGCAGCAGCTCATCGCTCGACACGCTGTCGGTATCAGGCGGCACGGTCGAGAACTTCGGGCTCTACGGCGTCGGCGTCTTTGGCAACTCGGTCAACAACGTCACGCTGTCGGATCTTGATTTCTCCGCTAATGGTCTGAGCGGCATCGGCGGCACGGCCGACATCCAGTTCTTCGAG
>JBQCJB010000149.1:0-2315 GCA_051953155.1 Aureliella sp.
ACCGTCGAGGGTGTCGGCGAATGGTCGACGACCACCCTCGGCCACGGCCGCGGCAATCAGATTGAACTTTTGCAGGAGCTGAAGTTTCCGCACTCGCTCGGTTTGCTCTATTCGGCGTTCACCTCCTATCTCGGCTTTCGCGTCAACAGCGGCGAGTACAAGGTGATGGGCCTGGCGCCCTACGGCGAACCGCGCTACGCAGAGCTGATCCGATCGCACTTGATCGATTGCAAGGCCGACGGTTCGTTTCATCTGGACATGGACTACTTCGACTACGGCCACAGCCTGCGCATGACCGGCCGGAAGTTTGAACGCCTGTTCGGCGGCCCGCCGCGAGTGCCCGAGTCACCGCTGGACCAGCGGCACAAAGATTTAGCAGCCTCGATTCAAACCGTGACCAACGAAGTCATGGTCGGCCTGGCCCAAAGCGCGCTCGAGCGAACCGGTTCGGACCACCTGGTGCTGGCCGGCGGAGTCGCCTTGAACTGCGTCGCCAACAGTTGCATCCTCCGCCAGACGCGCGTCGAGGACATGTGGATCCAGCCAGCGGCCGGCGACGCCGGCGGGGCTCTCGGCGCGGCGTTGTTTGTCTGGCATCAATTGCTGCAGCGGCCGCGCACACCCTCGGCCGCCGACGCCCAACAGGGCTCGCTGCTCGGCCCCAGCTTCGATGACGCAACGATTCGCCAAGCACTGGAAAGCGAGGTGCTGCAGCGCCACGGCGCGGTCCTCCATGACTTTGTTCCTGACACGGACAGCTGCGACCAGAGCCACAGTAAAAGGGGTGACAGCGAAGAAAAAATGCTGCGTGCCGTCGCCGCGCACTTGGACGCGCAACGCGTGGTCGGCTGGTTTCAAGGACGCATGGAATTCGGCCCACGGGCCCTCGGAGCCCGCAGCATACTGGCCGATCCGCGCGATCCAAACATGCAGACGCGGCTGAATGAAAAGATCAAGTTTCGCGAAGCCTTCCGCCCGTTTGCTCCCAGCGTGCTGAGCGAATGCGCTGCCGACGTTTTTCGACTGCCCAAGGTCTCCGAGAGCCCTTATATGCTGTTGACGGCAGACATCCTCCCGCGCGAGCCGCCCGCGGCAACGGGCGGAGAACAGGTCGCCTGCCAGGGCGAACCGCGATCGGTAAGATCGAGCTTGCCCGCTGTCACGCACGTCGATGGCTCGGCGCGCGTGCAGACGGTCGACGTCCAACGGCATCCGCGCTTCCATCGCTTGCTGGCCTGCTGGAAAGAGCGAACAGGTTGCCCGGTGCTGGTCAACACGAGCTTCAACGTCCGCGGCGAGCCTCCGGTGTGCACGCCGGCCGATGCCCTGCGCACATTCTTTTCAACCGGCATGGATGTGCTGGCGATTGGTAACTTCGTACTGGTCAAGAGTCCGCAAGCTGCCGCGGCATCCGCCCGCGCGCATCATCCCTTCGCCCTGGACTGATCCGAATGTCATTGCTCGAACGGCTGCCTGAGCATGTGCTCAAACCGCGCGTCGCCCAACTGAAGCAGTTCGGCCTGGCCTTGCCACTGGCGGTAGCGGGGCTGTGCTGGATCAGCGGAGCCAGCTGGACGTGGACGATCGTCGCGATCGCAGCCAGCGTCGTGGCGGCGATCGTGGGCTGGTTTCGCCCCGGGGTGCTCCGACCGGTTTTTGTCGGGCTATCGCTGCTCGCGCTGCCAGTAGGTCTGGTCATCCGCGAACTGGTCATGCTGTGCGTTTATTGGGGACTGATGACACCGCTGGGACTGGCCTTTCGCCTGATGCGCCGCGATCCGCTGGAGCGTAGAATAGATCGCGAGCGCCTTACTTACTGGAACGAGAAGAGGCGGCCTTCACATCTTTCCAGTTACTTGCGGCGCTGGTGAGCGCTCGGACAAGCGGCGACAATGGCAGAGCAACCCAAAACCAAACCCAGTCCAGCAGCAGACCAAGAAGCCGAAGACTTCGAAGCGGCCTCGCAAGAGCCACCGCTGTCGTTCTTGGGTGAGTTCTGGCTGTTCCTGCGCGAGAACAAGAAATGGTGGATCGCGCCGATCGTCCTGGGGCTGGCCTTTCTCGCTCTCGTCGCCGCCCTAAGTTCCACCGGCCTCGCGCCGTTCATCTATACGCTGTTCTAGATAGAGGCCGACACTGTTTTAGATAGGGCTGCGCTCTTGCGCACGGCCCGCCAACCTCGTTTGCCTCCAGCCTCCAGCCTCCAGCCTCCAGCCTCTCAACGAGCGCGGGTGCGGGCGTGTTTTTGGGCGGGTAGGGGGTCCTTCAGTTTGGCCGCGCCGGGGTCGGTTGGACCAGGCGGCAGCGCGCGCGGC